>JAJRVW010000091.1 GCA_024277115.1 Calditrichota bacterium | reverse complement strand
GGGTTTGGTTCTACAAATTAATTCACGGGTCCTATTTTTATTGGGCTCATAACAACGCATTTTAACTGAATTTGCCACGCGGAACATGATCTCGGTGTAGAAGTTTTTTCAGTGGCAAATCAGCTAAATGCTGGCACGTTAGCAACTTAAAAATCCATAAACCTCTGAAGTTTAAAATAAGAAGGCTTTGTGTTCCTAAACTTTATTTGTATAATCACAAAACTGAAAGTTAAACAGTTGCAAGCTCCACTAATAAAATAGAGGATATATGAAAAAATACTTTTTATTCTTTACCTTTTTTTCTTTTTTCACCATACTAAACGCCCAATGGCCCACCACCGTGGACACCGCCCTGTTTGTGGATTTTGGCGCTTACCCCTATCTGGTAGTTGACGATGGCGACCAATCTATAACAATAGCTTATTATCGAGGTGGGAATGAGTTGAGGGCCAAGAAATATGACCAATACGGCTACCCGTTATGGGAGGGCAACCACGTGGTTTTAACTGATACAACCTATGGCTGGCTGATAAACGAACTGGCCTACCCCTCCGGCCAATGGGGTGCGGTGATAAGCGATGGCGCGGGCGGCATTATTGTGGCCTGGGAAGATTTCCGCCATGCTACTTTTGATTGGGAAGGTTTCCCCGAGGGCAGCGAAGTATACTTGCAACGTGTGGACAAGGACGGCAATATTTTATACGGTACACATGGCAAGCAGATAAGCGGCCCGGCAATGGATGGTTGGCATAGCATCGGCGACATGAAACCGGATTACAACGGTGGTTTTTATATTGGTTTTAGCCGGGACAGTACAGCTGAGATAAGTGTCCTTAAACATTTTGATATGGATGGAAATTTACTTTGGGATTATTTTTTTTCCGGTTCATTTATTGACATATGTGCAACTAATTTGGCAGGAGAAGTTTTTATTAATTATAAACCTGATGATGAATTTAGCAGACAAAAATTGGATTTATCTGGAAATAAATTATGGCCTGATACATTAAAAGGAAGAATACCTGAGCATAAAGAGTATAGGGCTGGAGGGGCATTTAGCGATAAAAATGGTGGTGTTATTGGAGTTGGTGCTGGAGCTTTAAAAATCCGTAGAGTGGATTCCACCGGTCAGTATGCCTGGGATGAAGTGGACTTGAACCAAGGGCAGTTTTCGTTTATTGGATATGCCCCGGATGGGAAAGGAGGGATATATGTTAATTGGGCTAAAGATGGTGTTAACATAAATAGGATATCTGTTAATGGAACACTTACATTTATAGAGGACAATTTAAAAGTATGTGCAGGTAGTGATTGTCAAGGTACACGCGGTATTATAAATGATAACAATGGCGGAGCTATTACTATTTGGGGTGATACACGAAAAGATAGCGTAACTTCCTTTTATGCTCAACATATAGATAGTACAGGAAAGATGCTATGGGATTCATTAGGTCTCGAATTTCACTCTACAGAATTTGATCCTTTTTTTTCCGGAGGCCCTTTACCCTTACATGCAGACGGCAACGGTGGCGCCATATTATTATGGAACGAATGTTGTTCCGGGAACAGAATCTACATAAAACAAATCTCATTCGATGGAATACTTGGTGATGTCATTTCATCTATACCTAAAAATTTAACTAATAAACCGAATAATTTTTACTTATATCAAAACTACCCAAATCCATTTAACAATGGCACAACCATTTCTTTTCAAATATCAAACAATGAAAAAGTAACTTTAAAAGTTTTCAACACAATCGGGAAAGAAATCATAACACTTATCAATAAACGCCTGGCGCCCGGGGTTTACAGCGCTTCCATGACCTTGGAAAATTTTGCTAGTGGTGTTTACTATTATCAATTAAAGACAAATACGTGGTCCAAAACAAAAAAAATGTTATTAATTCAATAAACTATTTATGGAGGCTTAGTATGTTACGGTTTTTACTGTTTTTATTAGTTCCTTTTTTTCTTTTAGCAGCTATTGAAGATGAAATTATATGCGAGGTAAATAATGATAGTTTGCCTCAGGTAACACAGATGATGGACACACATTTAAAAGTTGGTTTGTTGTTGGTCCAGTTTGCGGATGCTGAAACAAACCCTATTAACTATGATGCAAAAGGTGGCGTTGGTTATGATATAGATGGTAATCTGGTTGATAACAAATACCATTACGAAGATTACTGGAATATATTTTTTAGTTTTGGGACTTACCATGACCTTGACCCTGAACAATTCCCCCTACTACACCCCGACGCAGAAAGCCACCGCACAGGCGTTTACGGCTCCTTTAAAGATTACTGGTGGGAGGTTAGCCACAAAAACCTTACCATTAAAGCCCCTGTCACCCGTAATACCCCTACAGGTGACCCTATGAAAGACAAGGGCATTATAAACAAAATTAACGCAGATGGCACCATCCAGTGGATAACTCTGGCAAAAAGGAAAGATGAATACAGTGCAAACAATAAAGGCCGTCAAGCCCTTATTAAGGATATAATCGCAAAAGCATCGGATCCCAGTTTAGAGATAGATTTTACAGACGAAAGTGAATTTGATAAGGTACTTTTTATGTTCGCCGGCACCAACACTTTTGGGGCCTCTACTGTTGATCGTATAAACGGACGCTACTCTCTTAGTGAAGAGCGGATGGAATATGGTAGGACGGCCCATCTTGCCGGGTTTGGACTGCATGCACATGAGTTTGGCCACCTAATTGGTTTTTCTGACCTTTATGGCACTGATACGGATGAATCAAATGGTGTTGGTATTTTTAGTTTAATGGCTTTGGGCGCAAATTTTGGTACAAATCAAATAGGCAGGTTCCTCCCTTCGCATCTTGGTCCACGGGATAAATTAAAAAAAGGCTGGCTGGATTATGATTTCATAACCAGTGATAAAACGGGTTATCAACTAACACCTGTTTCTGACAATATAGCTGACTTATTGCCTAGAGTGGCCATTATTGTAAACGAGGGCGATCCTGAAAACAATAATTGGGAAAAATCTGATTATATTATTTTGGAGAACCGTTCCGCGATCGGTTTTGATAGGCGCTTAACAAAAGGCAATCCGGGTTTTAATGGTGGTATGATAGTTTGGCATAGTTCAAACAAAAATTTACAAAATAGTGAAACAATCCAGATAGTAGAGGCAGATGCCACTGCAGAGGCTAATTGGCCTGGCGATGCAGGCATACCTCATACTATAAATGATATTGGCGGGCCGAGTGATTTTTTTCCGGGCTCACTAGATATACAGCTTATTAATGATATTACAACCCCTGCGCTTCCAATATCAGATAACAATGTGGCCCACGTGCAAATAAGCAATATTGAATATATAGAGAGTGACAATGGAAATACTAATAATTTCGTTAGGCTAGATATTGACAGGGAATGGGCACCAGGCATTCATGAAATTGATGGTCATGAAACTATATCTGGAGATATAAGCAAAGATATTATTGTTAGAAGCAACGGCATCTTAGAGTTAGCGCCTGGGGCAAATACCATCAAAGATGTACGTGACCGCATAAAAATTACTTTCGAAGCAGGTTCGCAATTTATTGCAAATGGTATCGCCGGGGCACCAGTAACATTGGCATTCGAAAATAACAATAGTGATAAAAATTGGTTTGGTTTGGAATTTGAAGCAGGGAGTGATTTTGATATTTCATATTTAAGTATAAAAGATGCAGACATTGCCATTGACGCGCCCACCCTTGTTGTTAACGATAAAACTATAACAGGCCTGTACATTGAGGATTGTAACGAGGGCGTTATTTTTGAGACCGGTTCAAATTTAACATATACTAACTGTACCTTTAAAAATATTGATATCAACCAAAACCTTTCTGGCAATATCAATAATTCAACATTCGAAGGTACTACAATTAATGTAAATGTGAACAATGGCTTTGATATAAATAGTTCATCTTTTCAAAATTCGACAATTGACTATGGAACCGCAGACTTAAGTGTAAAATTGCAAAATTCATCTCTTAATAATAGCACAATAAAATTAGATGATCATTCTTCAACTGAAATAACTAATAATAATTTTTTAAACGGTAGTACCATTATTGTTAAAAATTATAGCAACCCGTTAATCGAGGATAATATATTTATTGGGAATGGATCAGGTACAGCCATCAAGATGGGCGTACCTGCATCATCCGGTAAGCCCGGTCATCCTTCTACAATAGCAGAAAATAACTCTGCCCCTACCATAGTAAATAATACCATTTCAAATTATAGTCTTGGAGTAGCTATTTATAATGAAACCCCTGATAATAGCGATTGCGTCCTTAAATTTGTGTAAAAAGGCAAATATGTGAAAAATTGCCATGTCCTTCCTAAATTTAGTTTGACCAAAAAAACAAAGGAAAAAACATGGCAAAAAGAGAAAATCAAAATATAGGATTAGTGAAAGAAAT
>JAJRVW010000004.1 GCA_024277115.1 Calditrichota bacterium | reverse complement strand
CTGTTTTTTACAATCTCCAATGCTTTGCGCGCGGCATGTGTGCCCATGCTTACATGATCTTCTTTATTGGCCGAAGTAGGAATGGAATCGACACTGGCAGGATGCGCCAGGACTTTGTTTTCGGAAACAAGCGCTGCGGCAGTTACATGGGCAATCATAAATCCGGAATTTAATCCACCCTCGGTTGTTAAAAACCCCGCCAACTCGCTTACCGTTGCATCCATCATGTGTTCAATACGCCGCTCGGAAATATTGGCCAATTCCGTTGCAATGATCCCTAAAAAATCCGAAACGAGGGCAAGCGGCTCGCCATGAAAATTCCCACCGGAAAGGACATCGCCATTGTCCGGAAA
Source organism: Calditrichota bacterium (assembly GCA_024277115.1). Classification (GTDB taxonomy): domain Bacteria; phylum Calditrichota; class Calditrichia; order Calditrichales; family J004; genus JABFGF01. The sequence goes on along the minus strand of JAJRVW010000004.1, from coordinate 14,788 downwards.
AACAAGGGGATTATCTGTTACACCGTTAATTTCTCTTTCAAAAACAGATTCAATATGGCTTAGATTGTCCCTTATAGCGCCATGGACTTGCGGGATACAGCGCAGACAATAGGCATCTTGCACACGGTGATCAGAATCTTTATGTGAAGCGGTGATCGGGCTTTTATATAAAATATTCCTAAAATTTTCCGCTACCTGCACCTGGCCGGTATGTCTGCGGATTTTATGAATCCGTTCATCAAAAGCGGTTAAAGTACCGTGCAGGCTTTCCAGGCTCATCGCCCCGATTATATCCGCGGACTGAACAAGGTTTTTCATAGCAAGCAGCGCTAAAACGCCATTGGCCTGAATAGCCTGTGTACCGTTTAATATGGCCAAACCTTCCTTCTCCATTAACTCAAGTGGTCTTAACCCGGCATTTTTTAAGGCGATCCTTGAGCTGATTTTTTTTGTACTTCCATTTTCTTTTGTAAAACATTCGCCTTCACCAATCATTGTAAGCGCCATGTGGGCCAAGGGAGCCAAATCGCCGCTTGCGCCAACAGAGCCTTTTGATGGTATTACGGGAATAATATTATTATTGAGCAATCCAAGAAGCTGATCAACCACCTCCAGGCGGACACCGCTATAACCCTGGGAAAGGTTTTTTATTTTTAGAAGCATCATCAAGCGGACAATATCTTCTTCGAAGGGGGCTCCAATTCCCGCGGCATGGCTTAGTACTAATTTTTTTTGAAGCTCCCTTGTTTTGTCCGGTTCGATACGTACATCGGCAAATTTGCCAAACCCGGTATTTACGCCATAAACCACTTTACCTGAAGCAACAATCTCTTTTATAACTTCATTGCCCTTTTGGATTTTTTCTTTTACTGAATCTGAAACCGCCACTTTGGGTTTTTCTTTTAAAAAGCGGGCAAGTTGCCCGAGGGTTAAATCGTTTTCATCAATAATAAAAATATTTTGGGACATTTATTTTCCTTTCAAAGCTTTAAAATAACTACGGATGCCATCGCTCTAAGCGATGGCATCCGTTTCTTGCATCATTCTTCAATTTGGAATCGTCTTGTCTTTTTCATGTTATGCACCATACTGTGATATGTTTTGTATTCTTTAATCTACCAAACCAAGATAAAACGTCTTCTTTTTTTAAGTGACTTTTCTTTGCCTCTAAAAATTTGCCATAACTGCTATACGGCCAGTTTCTGAAATCATCAATCAGTTCGTGTATCTGCGGATTGGCATGGATATAATAAATCAGGTTGGTTAAATACTTTCGGTTTTCAATACAGATGCGTTTAAAATTTTTCTGAAATAAACTGCCAACGCGGTTTTGTTGTTTGTTGATGGCCTGGGAATAAGAAATAAAAAATCTACGAAATTGTTCAGCTATTATTTTATCGGGCATCCGTTTCTACCTTCTTCACACGCACCAAAAGATGAAAATGATTTGACAGCAAACAAAAAGCATAAGTCTCCAGATAATCGTTTAAATACTGATCGTACTTCTTTAAAAAATAGATATAATTATCCGGTTTATAAAAAAGGTTTTCCCGGTTATTGCCACGGTTGTAAATATGATAAAAATATCCGGGATTGAGAGGCTGGTGTTTGTTTTGCATGGATGGAATTTACTTAAAAATTGTAATGGATGCTATCTCGAAACGGAAACCTTCCTGGCCTCCGAGACCTGAAAGGTCTTACCAGTAATAGATGGATTCCATCCACCCAAGGGATGGAATCCTTTTCTTGATGACAGAAACATTCGTTTCTTCTTCTTCATTGGAGACCTTCCAAGCTTACAAAACCTGGAAGGTCTTTCCCCACTTCAAGAATTGATACTCTTGCAGAAATGCAAGGCTGCCATCGCTCCAAGCGATGGCAGCCGTATCTCCGCTTATCCTTTATCCTTAAACCATTCTTTCATCTCGCCAATAAGCGCATCTTTTTCAAAATAGACATTGGCCTTAACCGGCAAGCTGTTTAAGAATTGCTGACCATATTTCATACGGCTTAATCGGTTGTCGCAGCAAATCACCGCGCCATAATCGCCTTTTCCGCGGATCAAGCGACCAAATCCCTGCTTAAATTTAATAATCGCCTCGGGCACAGAATAATCAAAAAACGGATTACCGCCCTTTTCTTTAATCTCTTCCATGCGCGCAGCAATCATCGGCTCGCTTGGTACATCAAAAGGTAACTTAGGGATAACCAAAATCTGCAACGCATCGCCCGGCACATCCACGCCTTCCCAAAAACTGTCTGTGCCCAGCAAAATTGAATCCGTATTATCTTTAAAATGATTGATGATATTGGTACGGCTGCCGCTTTTGCCCTGGGCAAGCAATAAAACCCGGTCTTCGTCCATTTGTGGTTTGAGGCTGTTGTAGACATAATTGAGCATGGAATAACTTGTAAACAAAACCATCAATCCCCTTTTTTCAGATTGGTGAATATCCCGGATTAATGCAATCAATTCCTCTGTAAAATTTTCATTTCGTGGATCGGGCATAAAGTCTGTAACACACAAAAAGATTTGTTCCTCAAAGGCAAAAGGTGAGCCATGCGTATTGGAGCCGACCGACACCTCCTCCAGCAAATCCAACCCAACCCGTTTATTAAAATATTTGAAATGTTTATTTACCGACAGTGTGGCTGATGTAAACACCGCTGAACGTAATTTTTCAAACAGATTGGTTTTGAGCAGTTTGGCAATTTCCAGGGGAACGGCATTCATCAAAACATCCACATTGCGCTCGTTGGATGGCACTTCCAACCAATAGACATATTTTTTCTCTTCGGCCTTAATGCAAAACCCAAAGGATTCGTTCAACATCATGATATCCTGTTCAAGCGCCAACAGCTCGCGGTGAATCTGATCCTGAAATTCAAATCGCTCCTTGGGCAAGTCATAAAAAACCTCATTCAACTCGTTTATCAAGCGTGCCAAAGTCCTCAGGTTTTTATGGATTTCGTCAATGGCCTCATCATTTTCACGGAAAAATTTAAAACTTTTATGGTAGCGCGTTTTTTGAAAATCATTATACTTACTTGTGCTTTTCCCTGCCTGCGCCTGCATAAAGGCCTTAAAATCACCATAAAACTGTTGCACATTTACTTTCAGCAGGGAGCTGTTTTTTTTGATGCGGCTTGTAAACCTAAAAAGTTCACTAGTTTCTTTTGGTGTTAGGCGGCTGCCCTTGGACATACGGAATTCCAGCTGTAAAATCGTGCCGGTTTTGCGTGGTTCCTCCTCAAAAAGCCGGTGATAAATATTTCGGAATGTCCAAAAACTTACACGTACTCCTAAATGCCCGGCAGCAGTTTTTTCAATATTATGCGCCTCGTCGATTACAAGATTGCTAAATGGGCCCAAAATGGAATTATCCGAAGCTAAATCAGAAAAAAGCAAGGCGTGGTTTACGACAACAAGATCGGCTTTGCGGGCATGGTCGCGCGCCTTCATCAAATGACAATCACCAAAAAACTTACATGTTCTACCCGGGCAATATGAAGGTTCCGCAATAAACTTTTGCCATAACCCCCGATTGGTTTCAAGCTGAAAAGCGGCATTTTCTGAAATATCCCCGGTCCGGGTTTGACGCGCCCATTGCACCAAAGGCAAAATCCGCGCCCGTTCATCCTGCGAAAGGCGTTGGTTCATATCGGTCATTACCGTTTTCCACTTATCAATGCACAGATAATTGGAACGTCCCTTTAAGAGGACCGCTTTAAAATCCCCTTTACGCGCATGAAACAAAGTGGGCAAATCTTTAAAAAAGAGCTGTTCCTGCAAGTTTTTTGTATTGGTGGAAACAATCACCCGCTGCCCCGCGGCACGATTATTTACGGCCCACTCAATCGCCGGCGCAAGGTACGCCATCGATTTTCCCGTTCCCGTCCCGGCTTCGCAGACAACAAAACGACCTTCATTTAAAGAAACGGTAATATCCTCGGCCATGGCAAGTTGTTCATCACGCAGTTCATAGTTTTCAATAATTCCGGCTAAACCGCCATCTTCCCTAAACAAAGATTGTATTGCCCCGGATTCGATCGATTTGAGATCATCTTCGCTGCCTTCCTCAAAATGGAATTCTTTTTCACCGATAATATTATAATAATCCTGCGCATTTTTTACATCATCGATCATGGAAATAGCAGGCGCGGAAATGTCGTTTTCCTTTTTAAATTTTAACAAAGGCACAAAAAAGGATTTGGCCCGTTTGGAATTGGCAAAAAGCAGGTGGATTATTTCAGAGATTATTTTATTGTCCAAGGCCAGCGCACGATCCAGCAATTCAAGAAAAATAAGGCCGGTGGCACGGGCATCTTCGATAGCACGATGGGCATTTTCAATATCAAAACCAAAGTATTTTGCTACCACGCCCAGTTTCATTTTGGGCAAAAAAGGCAATAAAATCCGTGAGAGAAAAAGGGTATCAAAGCGGACGCTGCTAAAATATTTAAAACGCTGTGCGGGTGATTTCCAACCATCAAAATCATCGTTTTGTTTGCGATACTGAAACTCGATAAAGGAAGCGTCAAAATTTACCTGATGCCCAATAAATGGCGCGTCTTTGATAAGTAAATCCAGTTTAACAAATGCCTCATCGATAGTTGGCGCATTTTTTGCATCTTCATCACTGATGCCCGTAAGGCGCGTTATAAAATCCGGGATAGGCCTGCCAGGGTTTACCAGCGTTTCATACACTTCTGCCTCAACACCATCTATAAATTTTATAGCGCCGATTTCAATTATCGTGTCCTCATCCGGGCTTAAACCGGTTGTTTCCAAATCGACAACAACAAAGGTGGAGAGCCCTAAATATTTTAACAGTTCTGTTTTTAAATCCATTTGTGTCCTTATTTTCAGTTCAGTGAAATTATCGACAGGTAATACTATTACCTTTGGTTCGTGTGTCTTGACCGCCTATCACAGAAATTCTTATCGCTGCCATCATTTTCTTTCAAGTAATCCACTAAACAACAAGCCGAAGGCCAGGGATAGAAAAATAATCCCCAATCCGTATTGCATAAACGAGCTCCACTTCGGTGATATTTTCAGTACAGACTCTTCTAAATTATCAGGGTTATAAAACACTTTTACCGAGTCGCCTTTGTTAAATTTACTGATCACCGCACGGGAGGATTGGTCTCGATAATTTTTACCGCCAAATGAAGGTGTCGCCAAATCCGAATTCCCCAAATACGCCTTGCCATTAACAGTGTAACGATAATCTAATTCCGGCCGCTTAGCCCGTTCGCCCACCACCTTGCTGTCAGTAATAACCCCTGTTACAACAGGCCAGGTCTTCATTTCAGAGAACCGGTCGAACGCCTCGGTGGAGTTAAAAATCATAAAAAGCCCCGCAATAAACAGAAAGGCGTTTAAGATGACGGCCGTCAAATTGAAACGGATAAAAACCTTATATTTAACAACCAGGTAATTGAGTATCACAGATATAATAAAAATGGTTACCGTTGCAATAATAAGTAACATAAAAACCCTTTTTGTTTTTTATTTTTTTGATTGGAGTTTTGGACGAAACCAGGTAAATTCAAATTTTATTTTTACAATTTAACACAGTTGCCTTATTTCTAAAACAGCAAAATATAATTTCTTATTTATCTTCATTAAATAATGTGTTATTTTCAGATTATAATGTTGCTCTAAAAATATGCAACAAAAAAGTTTTCGATGCGTCCTTAGCATATTCCTCAGTTTTACCACAAAATTTAAATTATTTTTTTAACCTTCAGAAAGGACCATTTTATGTCCACAACAACCATTTTACGGGCTTTTATAATTATGGGTATTGCCACTTTTTCCTTACACGCAACATCATACGATGCTGTTTTCACCGGGTTTAACGAGCGGATTCAATTTGATAAAATCACACCGGATTATATTGACCAGACTAAAAAACAGGCCATGAAAGAGCTTACGGCCAATCTTGAAAAAATATACAAAATCCCTGCATCTAAGCGGACCTTCGAAAATACCGTGCGCGCGTTTGACTCATCTTATGGCGATTTTGGTAAAATTTACGGTATGATTTATTTAATGAACGTTGCCCATCCCGATGAGAAAACACGGTCATCGGCAAATGAAGCTGTAATTGAATTTGGAAAATTTGATAACGAACTAAGCCTGAATGAAGACCTGTACCGGTCGTTTAAAGAATATTCCAAATCAGCTGAAGCAAAATCGTTAAAAGGGTTTAAAGAAAAATACCTGCGCGAGAGTATTCGTGATTTTGAGCGCAATGGTTTTGCCCTTTCAAAAGAAGGCCGTTCAAAACTTAAGGAAATTAATGACCGGATTTCCCTGCTCTCCAATATGTTTAGTAAAAATATTGCGGATTACAAGGATGAACTCATTGTAACCGAGGCTGAGGTTGAAGGGTTAGATGATGCTTATAAGGATGCCCGCCGACAAGAAGACGGCACATACAAAATTGACCTTTCTTATCCGTCCTACCGCCCTTTTATGCGCCTGTCAAAATCAGATGAAGCACGCAAAAAACTTTACATGAAATATACAAATCGTGCCAGTGATAAAAACTTGGTCATATTGGAAAAACTAATTTTAAACCGAACAGAGCTTGCAGAACTGTTGGGTTATAAAACATTTGCAGAGTATCGGCTGGTTACCCGAATGGCCAAGAACCCTAAAACGGTTTGGGATTTTGAGAACGGCCTCATTGATAAAGTTCAGGAAAAGGGCAAAAGCGATTATGAAGAAGTTCTGCAAGTTAAACGAAACCTTACGGGTAACGACACAGTTCGCGTTGTAAATAGTTGGGAATACGGCTATTACAGCAATATACTTAAGCGTGACAAATACAAGGTCGATTCTGAAAAAGTAAAGGAATATTTCGAGATTAACAATGTGATGGATGGCTTATTTAGTATCACCCAATCGCTCTTTGGGCTTCAGTATAAAGAGGTTAAAAATCCATCCGTCTGGCATGAAGATGTACGCTTATTTGAAGTTTTTGATAATGGTAAGCTTATTGGTCGCTTTTATCTGGATTTATACCCGCGGGATAATAAATACCGCCATGCAGCTTGCTTTGGTTTTCAAAAAGGGCGATTAACATCCGAAGGCTATCAGGTACCAACGGCAACTTTAGAATGTAACTTTCCACAGGCAACGGATTCCTCTCCGGCTTTGATGTCACATGGACAGGTGAATACATTTTTCCATGAATTTGGCCATGTTTTGCACACATTACTGACACAATCCGAACTGGACGGATTTTCGGGCACAAGTGTTTCCCGGGATTTTGTAGAAGCCCCTTCCCAGATTTTTGAAAATTGGACTTGGGATTATCCTTCTCTTAAAATGTTTGCAAAACATTATGAAACCGGTGAAGTTCTACCCAAAGATTTATATGATAAAATGATGGCGGCCAAAAATGTTGGTTCTGGCGTGGGAACGCTTGCGCAAATCTTTTATGGTACCATCGATATGACCATCCATGATAAATACCAGCCACACGAAACGCGCACCACAACCGATATAGTCAAAGAATTGCAGAATAAAATTTTATTGACTCCGTTTGTTGAGGGAACACATTTTCAGGCTGCATTCGGGCATTTAACCGGCTACGCGGCCAGCTATTATGGCTATTTATGGTCAAAGGTTTACGCTCAGGATATGTTCTCTGTTTTCGAGAAAGAAGGCATCTTAAACCCGGATGTGGGCAAACGGTACAGAAAAATTATTTTAGCACGCGGCGCCGATCAGGAAGCCATTGAGTTAGTCAAAGAATTTTTAGGACGCAGTCCAAACCCACGCGCATTTTACAAATCTCTGGGCTTGCCTGAGGAAGCGGTAAAAGAAGTCAATAAAAAAGCAGGATTATAATTGAGCTAAAATAAAAATATAAATTTAGTTTACTTTTCTATTGACGGATATAATACCAGTCCATAAATTAGTGTCTGTCATAAATGAGAAATATTATGATTTACGGAGGATTGGCAGAATGGTATTGCAGCGGTCTTGAAAACCGTCGCCGAAAGGCTTGTGGGTTAGAATCCTACATCCTCCGCACACTTTTGAGGAATAATAAGTTTCCTTTGGTACTAAGCGTTGGAGAGGTGGCCGAGTGGCTGAAGGCGCTCGCCTGCTAAGTGAGTATAGGGTACTCCTCTATCGTGGGTTCGAATCCCACCCTCTCCGCATAAACCTGGTAGAAATACCGGGTTTTTTTATTTTTAGGGCAAAATCCACATTTCATGGAAAACCCAGGCTCTCCTTAAAACAAAAACTACCCACCGGTCAAATATTTTTCTATATCAAAAAGGCCTAAGCTTGAATTGGAAATATTAAATCAGTGTGAACCCTGTTGGAATAAAAACCTGAATTATGATGTTTTGTGGGAAAAGTGAATCCGTTACAACTTTATAGTTTTTCATAATGGGCCAAAAGTTTCTTGCTATTTGGCAGGATTTTTTATAATAAGAAAATCTTTATTACCATTATTTAATAAAACATTCCCAAAATCAAAACATAACGCTTCTGAGCGATTTTTATGCCTAAGAAATTAACGAAATATATGGCTTTTGCTATAATCGTTTTCATCTCGTTCTTATCTCCCCTTGTGTATGGTCAGGATTTTGGAAGGCCACTCATCAAACATTTTACTTCAAAAGACTTTCGTTTAAACTCTGCAATTTGGTGTATCGAGCAAGACGAGCGGGGACTTATGTATTTTGCCAGCGATTATGGCGTTCTGGAATATGATGGTAGCAGCTGGCGATTAATCAAACTTGATAACAACTCTTCGATCCGGGCATTGTGTAAAGCAGATGACGGCAGAATTTATGTGGCCGGCTCTTCTGATTTTGGCTATTTGGCACCCGATTCAATTGGCCAGATGGCCTATTATTCTTTGCTCGATTATATGCCGGAAGGCAGCGAAAAATTCGGAGAAGTTTGGGATGTGGTTTCTGCTTCGGACGGAGTTTATTTTAAAACACAGGACAAAGTATTTCATTGGGACCGAACGGAAATCACAACCATTAACTCGGTAAACGCCTACCGCTTGTACATTGTTGAAGATGTGGTTTATGCACGGGATGATGGCACCGGCCTTTTGAAAATTTCAGGTGACTCAACTGTCTTAATCAGAGACGGGGAAAAATTTTCAGAAATGGGTGTCTGGGATATGTTGCCGTTTAATGGCCAAATATTGGTCACGACAGCGGAAGATGGCCTTTTTTTGCATGACGGGCAAAAATTCTCACGATTTAAGTCGGCGGCGGACACGTTTTTGATCGATGGGCTGCTGTACAATACCTGCCGGCTTTCTAATGGAAAACTGGCCTTTGCCACACGGAGGAATGGTGTCGCCATATTGGACGAAGATGGGAAAGGCGCCCAATTTTTAAACGAAGAAAATGGTTTAACCGGCAATGTTGTTTTTGATGTTTTTCAGGATTCTGATGATGGATTGTGGTTGGGAACCCAAGATGGCATTACGCGTGTTGAACTGAATTCGCCATTTACTATGTTACCGCAGGAAAAAATTGCAAACTCCGTCATAACGGTTCTCCATCGTTTTAAGGATAAGCTCTTTGCTGGTATGGTCCTTGGCACCTAGTATCTCGACGCATCTCAAAAATCATTTCAGCCAATACATGGTACAAAAACATACGGTAATTCTTTTATATCGATCGATAATACATTTTTTGTATCTGATTTAGAAATGACTTTCTCAATTGACAGGAACTTAAAGGTTCACAAGTTATTTGACACAAACAGCGCCTATCTGTTCCAGTCTGCGATCGATTCCAATGTTATTTATGCTCTCGACCGGACCGGATTTTGGATGTTCCGTTACGAACAGGGTGTCCTCAGGCCAATCATTGAGACTATTCCCATCGATATCGAATTAGAATCGCTCGCTGAAGACGGCGACGGCAGCCTTTGGGTCCAAACCTATTATGAAGGCCTGTATCATGTACAGAGTAGTGCAGGGAGCGTATTTTCATCAACAAATTTGGATCAAATTACATTCACCCTTTATGACAAAGAAAAAGGCCTTCCGGGAAAGAGTTGGCCTGTATATACCATCGATGGAAAAACCCGATTGGCGAGTGAAGAGGGTTTATTCCGCTTTGAGCATAAGTCTAAAACATTTATACCGGATACCTTGCTTGGAAAAGAATTTGCGAATGGTACCTACGCTGTTGCAGGCTTAAAAAAAGATGATCACGGAGTTTTGTGGATTTGGGCTAAAACGCCTGAGGGTTATGAACTGGGCAAGGCAATTAAGCGGGATGATGGCACATTCCGATGGAAAGCTGTCCCGGATTTCCGGCGACTTGATTTGAACAATGTGCAAACCTTTTATCCTGAATATGACGAAATATTAAAAAAAGACATTATTTGGGTGAGTACCAATGACGGTCTGTTTCGCTATGAGCCGAAAGACCAAACGGAACGACCACCCGCCCAATTTGGAACCTTTATTCGCAGGGTTGTTGTCAACCAGGATTCACTTCTTTATGGCGGAACAGCCGTTTCAAAACGGGAAAAACCGCGCATGCTGACTTCTGAAAACAATAATTTACTTTTTAGGTTTTCAGCAACAAGTTATGATAGAACGGAGGCAAACCAATTTCAATATCAACTGGATGGCTATGAAAAAACCTGGTCGCCGTGGACACTGGAAGTACAAAAGGCTTATACAAACCTCTCTGCCGGCGATTATGTATTCCGCGTGCGTTCAAAAAATCCCTATGGCACGATAGGAACGACCGATAGTTTTACTTTTAAAGTTTTACCGCCTTTGTATTTAACATGGTGGGCCTATGCAATTTACGGATTGATACTTTTGCTTTTTTTGTTTCAGGTTCGCCGATGGGAATTAAAAAGGGTCAACAAAAAGCACGCGTTACAGCTTCAACTAACAGAGTTCAATAAACTTAAAGAACTGGACCAGTTAAAGTCTAAATTCTTTGCTAATATTTCACATGAATTCCGCACCCCGTTAACCCTTATTTTGGGGCAGCTCGACAGCGTACAATCGCCCCGGTTACACGTGCAGGATATGGGCAAGTTGCAAGTAGCTTACCGAAATGCGCGTCGACTGCTTCGCCTTATTAACGAGTTGTTAGACCTCTCTAAGCTGGAGGCCGGCGGTATGGAGCTGCGGGCAGAAAGGCACAACCTGGTTTCCTTCCTAAAAAATTTGGTTTCATCGTTCGAGTCTACTGCTGAACAAAAAAATGTCACTCTAAATTTTTTAAGCGAAGTGGATATTCTTATTGTAAAATTTGAGCCGGAAAAGATGGAGAAAATATTTTATAATCTCCTGTCCAACGCACTTAAGTTTACCGGGGAAAACGGTTTTGTATCTGTAAGCATAGCCCAACAACAAAAGCATGTTAAAGTGATTGTTACAGACTCCGGCATTGGAATCTCTGCAACTGAATTACCACATATTTTCGATCGTTTTTACCAGGTGGACGATAGCCAAACGCGTGAACATGAAGGGAGCGGGATTGGACTGGCCCTGGCGAAAGAGTTAATTGAATTACATGGGGGCCAGATTTCGGTTACCAGCGAAGAAAAGGCTGGCACCTCTTTTACTGTGCTATTGCCGGCATTGGAAACTAAAGAAAAAGAATTGGAGATCGGCTCGGACTTAGAACATGATTTGTCCAAAGACGACATGAATGCGGAATTTCACACACCTGTTTCAGGCGCTCCTTCGCCCTCTGAAAATGAAATTATTTTAATCGTAGAAGACAACACGGATGTCCGTGCATATATCCGTGAACAACTTGAGGAAAATTACACTATTGTAGAAGCCTGCGATGGCCAGAAAGGTTTGGACAAAGCCCTGGAACTTATCCCTGACTTAATTATCACCGATGTGATGATGCCAAAAATGGACGGCTATCAATTAAGCCAACACATCCGGGATGATGAAAAAACCAGTCATATCCCGATTGTTATGCTTACCGCCCGCGCCGATATTGATGATAAAATTACAGGCCTAAAAACCGGGGTCGATTCCTATCTGATCAAACCATTTAATGCGCGTGAATTAAAAGCGCGAATAAGAAATTTAATCCAACAGCGGCGGGACCTTCGTGAGCGCTTCCGTGAAGCAACGATCATTAAACCTTCCGAAGTATCCGTTACACCTGTCGATCAACTTTTTCTGGAAAATGTAATTTCATCCATCGAAAATAATTTTTCAAATGAAGATTTCAGTGTAGAATCCCTGGCAAGCAGTGTGCACATGAGTGTTTCACAATTAAACCGTAAACTTGGGGCGCTTATAGATCAGCCGGGTGGGCAACTCATCCGTTCCATGCGCTTGCAACGGGCGGCGGATCTCCTGAAACAAGATGCCGCAACAATTGTGGAAATCTGTTACCAAGTCGGTTTTAGTGAGCAGTCAACCTTTACACGCGCTTTTAAAAAACAATTTGGCGTGTCTCCCCGGGAGTATAAGAAGACGGGCTAAATGCACTAATTTTGTTGTCTGATCAACCACACTTTACCTCACACCAATTTCCATTCATTACTCTCCCCATTCCCATACTTTTCAACATGTTTGCGTAAAATTGTCAATTATATGCACAATTCTGTTAAGAAATCCACTTAAGCAATGCCCATCTTTATCCCAGCAATACAAAACAAATTAAACGATACGCTTTGATACGCCACCTTAATTAAGTGGTTTAAGAAATCGCAGATTTTAGGAGAATGTGAGAAACCAAAACCAACACACTATAAAAAAAGATTATTTGAACGGGAAACAGGGAATCATTTGGGCGACTTATTATTCAACGCAAGCTGAGACCATTCAGTCTGCATTGATGGCACAAAATATTTCCTGCGATATTGTCAAAGAAATCAATGAAGGTTCTCTCTTATATCTCCTTGTTATCGGGGATGCGGGTGATATCGAGACTGCAATCGATTTTGTTTGGCGCGAAAGAAGCGGGCTTTGTCTACAACCCGACTGGGCATATCCGCAAGGCGAAGAAAACAGAAGTTTTAAAAAATGGCTCAATGCAAAATAAATAATATCACATTCATTTAATTAAGGAGAATCAATTTATGAAGAAAAAAATCTCTTCCACTTATTTATTGCTGCTAATGATTATCGGCGTCACGGCATCGGTGATTGCCGGTAGCGGTACAACAGAGGCCAGGCCGCCAAGCATTGTTGGCACTTATAAGCTCATCGTGCGCGAACTACCTGATGGCACAAAGTTTACCACTCCAAATATAATGGGCTTGCTCACCTTTACAGAAAAGTACAGAAACTTCAATACACAATGGCAAGATGAAAACGGAAAGCACTTTTCGTACTCGGTTGTTTCAGAATATAAACTCAGCAACACGGAGTATGCAGAAACAATTCTGCTTAGCATATTAAATGACGAGATTAGTGGCCAGCAAGTTAATTATGGCCTTGTCGGCAAGACGAAAACAGTTCCCGTAACAATGGATGGCTCCAAACTAAAAATCGATTTGCCATTTGATCCGGCAACTATTGTTATTGACGGAAATAGGATTAAAGCTAAGGTACTTGGCCAGTTTACAGACTACTGGGAACGCGTTGACTAAACTATCCTGTTCTTAACTAAATACTATTTGCTATAAGATTTAATACACAAATCAAATTGAAATTCATCAAAAAAAAAGGAGAAACAAATTATGACAACATTAATCAGATTTCACGGAGTTAAAGATGGTGCACACTGGGCAAACACCTGGCAAAAAGATGATGAAAGCAGACAGGAGATATTCGCTAACGCAGTGTTGTATCAGCGCGAACATTAAAAAATCCGCAAAATCCGGATTCAGTAGGCGTTCTTTTTGATGTGGAAGATATGAAAAAATTCCAAACATTTATGGATTCGGATGATGCAAAACAAGCAATGGACGAAGATGGTCTGAAGGTTGAAACCCTGCAAATCTTATTCGAATTCACGCCATAAAACCCATAAAGGAACGATGGATTACGGAGCAAACATATAGAACAGCTACGCACTTTTTTACTCAATAAAATAATTTATGTAAAATTATAGGAGATGCGACATGAAATTAAAAACAAAATCACTCACATTGATACTTTTAGGAATTCTGGGTTTGGCATTTGGACCTACCCTAACCCTTGCCGGAGAAAAGGAAAAAGACCAAAAGCAAATTGAGAGAGGAAAATACCTGGTCGATTTTGGAGGATGTCATGATTGTCATACACCAAAACTATTCACTGCACAAGGGCCACATCCTGACATGAGTAAGGCATTGTCCGGGCATCCGGATAGTGTAAAAGTGCCTGACTTGCCCGATGGAGTACTTGGCCCAAATAAATGGGGCGCGGTCGCGAGCAATAATCAAACAGCCTGGCAAGGGCCTTGGGGCGTCAGCTTTGCAGCAAACCTGACACCGGATGACAAAACAGGGATAGGCAGTTGGACTGAGACGCAGTTTGTAAAATCAATGCGTACAGGAAAACATTTCGGGGAAGGACGAAATATTTTGCCTCCTATGCCGTGGTTTTCTCTTGCCATACTTACCGATGAAGACCTTAACGCTATCTTCCAATACCTTAAATCTTTAAAGCCCATCGAAAACAAAGTGCCTCAGCCTATCCCACCAAAAATGTGATCAGTGTCTTGTCCTGATTATATTTACAGAATTTAGTAAACTTGTAAATATAAAACAAAGGAGCCCCCATGTCAGCACAAGCGATAAGCTATCGGTATAGCGAAGCCTTCAAGCAGAAAGTAATAGGTGAAATAGAAAGCG
>JAJRVW010000090.1 GCA_024277115.1 Calditrichota bacterium | reverse complement strand
CCGCTTTCTATTTCACCTATTACTTTCTGCTTGAAGGCTTCGCTATACCGATAGCTTATCGCTTGTGCTGACATGGGGGCTCCTTTGTTTTATATTTACAAGTTTACTAAATTCTGTAAATATAATCAGGACAAGACACTCTGAGAATATTTTTATAAATCTTTCTTTTCCAGTATTCTGAATTATCTGAGGGCTTAAGTTGTCTACAATTGTGACCGTGCCAAAAACACCCATCCACAAAAACGGCAATTTTTAGTTTTGGAAATACAAAATCTGGCTTGCCAAAAAGTGGATAATTTCTTCGCCAACCTTTTATTTTATGATTTCTAAATATTTGGATAAGTTTTAATTCTGTAGATTTATTACCTTTTGATTTGACTGCTCTCATCATTTCCGAGCGTTCTTCTTTTGAAAATGTATCGGTCATTTCTTATTTATAATTGTTATCCAGTCGTCTTTAAATCCAATAGATTCAAGAAATTTATCACTATCAATTAAAGTCGGCTTGTTAATCTTGACTATCAATTTCTTTTGAGGGATTTTTTCGAGGATTGTAAATTGCGATCCGTGCGACTGCCAAGTAAAGCGATGTGAATTATTGGTTTTATCAATTCCTTCTAAATTTCCACGCTTGTTCCATTTCCAATCATATTTTTCATAATCATATCTAACAGAGTCAAATTCAAAAATAGAGAATGTTTGAAAATCCTTTGATTTCAACAAAACAACTGTTCGTAGATGCTTATATTTTTCGCGAACAGCAGAGACTCTTTCATTCCATATTTCCAAAACCTTTTCTCCTAGTGGCTTGGGCGGAATGTCTGTAACTTTAGAATCCCCAAAAGAGTATGCAGGTGAATTTCTTCCTGAAATTAACCGTGCAATAGATTGGTTCTCTGGATTCGTTGAATAGATCGTTTTAGCGCCCCAAGCGCAATTTTTTAATGAGACGTCATCTAACCCAACATTTGAAGGCTTCCAATCAGCGTCGATACATTTTGCAAATATCTTTTCCCATTCAGAACCTTCAAGAGATTGAACAGATTTCGTCGCTAACAAATAGATTATTTCTTTACCTACTTTAAATCCAAAATCTTTTGGGAAGTCATTCAGTGAAAATGGTGGTTGTACTTTTGTGACGGTTCTTAATCGTGGAGAATTTTTTGTCATGGTCATCCTTGCATTGCTAGTGGTATTTGAAGCTCTTCAATAAAAACTTCTTCTTTAGGAAAATCTTCTATCCAATGTGGTAGAAAAGAATCAATTACAGCTTTAATCACATTTACTGGGACAGCATTACCTGCTTGTTTTCTTGTCTGGGCATCAGAAACAACAATTTTAAAAGAATCGGGAAATCCTTGGAGTCTAAGCATTTCTCGTGGAGTTAGTCTTCTAATTCCATTTACAAGTAAGTAATTATGGGAAGCGCCTGCTCGCAACGCGCATGAAAAATCATATGAACTGATATGTCCCGCTTTGTTTTCGTGCCAAATTGAAACTTCGTGTTTAGATATATGAGAATTTAATCTTTTGTTTTTTATCCTATCGGAAACGTAGAATTTTTCGTCTACATTTTCTTCCAATAAATCTTTTAAAGAAGTTCTTTTAATAGACGGCGTTGGCCACTGAAATAAAATTGGTTTATAATATCCTACAATAATTACACGTTCCCTTTTTTGAGGTAATCCATAATTAAGAGCGTTTAATACTCGATAATCCACATAATAACCCAAGTCTTTGAAGACGCGCAAAATTGTTTTTAAAGTTTTCCCTTTATCGTGTCCAACTAACATTTTTACATTTTCAAGAATGAACGCTTTTGGGCGCTTTTCGGAAATAATTCTGGCAATATTAAAAAACAATGTACCGCGCGTATCAGAAAACCCTTTTTTATCTCCGATAATACTAAATGGTTGACAAGGGAAACCAGCATAAAGGACATCGTGGTCAGGAATTTTTTTCTCATCAATTTTTGTAATATCACCAGAAGGATATTCACCATAATTTGCATTGTATGCTTCACGTGAATATTTATCTATGTCACTTGAAAAAACGCAGGTCGAGTTTATTGAATTTTCTTTAAGAGATTTTTCTGTAGCAGTTCTGAATCCACCAATTCCACAAAAAAGATCAATGTATTTTATTATCATATCAATTACTCTAATTATTTAAAAGACTGAATTTTTTTTAAAAAGAATATATAAAAGTGTAATATTAAATAAAATAATAAAGTGTACAATAGTACAAAAAATATTTTCATATTGTGAGCCGAACATATCTTAAATTAGTATTAATTTAACTATGCTCAATCCGATCATATAATTTGGTTAATGAGTTTAACAGCTCTACCGGGCTTGTTAAAATGTTATAGTGATTTTCGCCAAACATTTGTGGCAGGTAAAACTTGGCCTGCTCCTCGATGGCAAATGCAAAATTATTTATCCCTTTTACACGCATTTCCCGTAAGGATTGTTTTATATCTTCAACGCCATGTTTGCCCTCATATTTGTCATAATCGTTGGGCTTTCCATCCGATAATAAAATCAGCCAGCGTTTGCGGTTTGGGTTTTTCTCTAAAATGGATGTGGCGTGGCGAATGGCCGGACCAATACGCGTGTAGCCGGTTGCTTCCGCTGCGCCAATACGTGTGCGCGCCTTTAGCCAGGGCTCGTTAAAAGCTTTTAAGGTAATATAGGCTGTGTTGTTTCGTGTTTTGGAATAAAACCCATCAATCTGAAAATCGATGCCATACTCGTTTAGCACCTCGCCAAACAGGATAGAAATTTGTTTTTCCACATCAATAATACGGTTGCCATTGGCGTAAGCATCGCTGGAAAGGCTTAAATCCAATAAAAATAGCAGCCCCAGTTCCTTAGCCTGTTTTCTTTTTTTTGTATAGATACGCTCATCGGGCGTACGGTGTGCTTTGATGTCTGTAAACAAGTCGGTTGCCGCATCGATATCTATGGCATCGCCACTAATTTGCCGCCGGCTTTGCTCCCATTTATTGTTGAGCTGGGCAAAGGTTTTTTTAAGGCGTACCAGTAATGAGCGGTTTTGCTCCATTGTTTTCACAAAATACTCATTATCCATCCCCGATAATTTTTTAGGGAAGACTTTGCAATAATCGTACTCATACTGCCGCTTTTTATAATCCCACTCCGGGTATAAAAGGTGGAACTTATTATTTTCTATGGCTACACTTTCGGCGATGGAAGCATTGTTTACATAATCGGCCTGGTATACCGAATGAACAGGGTCATCTACACGTACCATGTGTTTAAGGTTATATTCCTGTAGGGCTTCCAAATCTTCTTCCAGCGAGTCGTCCCCGTCAAAATCGCGCCAAACACCGTCAAACTCATCCACTGTATCGATCTTTTCAAAATTATTGGTCAGCATATAATCTTCCTGCGCTTTTTTGTCGACATGCAGGATTTCCACTTCGTCGGCTTTTTGAGCTTCTATAACCGTTTTGGGGTTTATAGATTGGTTCTTTGCTGCTTCGGTATTTATGTTTTTTATTTGATTGTTTTTTTCACGAGAAGGTACATTTTTCATCCACCGGCCATAAAGCCAGGTTAAGTCTTGCGATTGCTTTTCACCTTTTTTTGCAGATTGGAAAGGGAGCTTGTTTTTTAGCTCCAAGTAAATGGGCTCTATAAGTGGGTATTCCGCAAAAAGTTTTTGAAGGATTTTTTCTGATTGTTTTATAGCTTCTTTTTGTGATTCTTCAATTGAGTTGCCGGAGCCAATTGGCCAGTTCATATTTAATGATTTTTGGGTGCATAAATAAAAAAGGCGAAAAATATAAAACTGAATATTAAGTTCAGCCACATTATAAAGAGAAACGGTTTTCGGTAAATAGAAAACGTTCCCCTGCCAGCCACCTTCCCGTTCTGAGGCAAATATATTTATAGGCGCACCACTCAGGGCACGGGCAAAAATTGTCAGCTTTGAGGTGATTGTAATGAGCGGGACCCCGAAGGCCTGGTTCGCATTTTCTACCTTTTTGCTGAAAAGCTTAAAAAGCTTTTGAAAAATTAGCTGGTCAAATTCCATGGTTATAGTCCATAGTTTTTAGCGTTGTAAAATTCCAAATATTAAAATCCAAAATCCAGAAAACAATACCCAAAACCTGTCAGATATATTTTGGCGGAGCGTGATATTTTGAATATTTGGAATTGATGCGTATTTGTTATTTGTCGCTTGTTTTTTTTATTTCTAAGTTTTACTATAAAACCCTTCTATATCATCAATCCAGACAAATCTTTTAAGGCTTCTAAAATATCCGGGTCGTCGGTTAAGGGTTCAACAACCGCCACTTCCACGGCCAGTCTTTTGGGCAAACCACTGTGGATCAATTTAGCCGCGCCAACAAGTAAACGGGTAGAAACGGTTTCTGTTAAACCGAGCTCGGTAAGGTTGCGGATTTTATTGCCAATTTTTACAAGTTTGGCTGCAACGCCCGCGTTAATGCCTGCTTCTCCAATTAAAATTTCCTCTTCCAATTTTGGTTCGGGATAATCAAAAGAAAGCGAAATAAAACGCTGTCGTGTAGATGGTTTTAATTCTTTAAACCCTTTTTGATAACCGGGATTAAAAGAAGAAATAAACATAAAATCAGGATGTGCTTTTACGGTTTCGCCAATTTTATCAAGGTAAATTTCACGTCGGTGGTCGGTAAGCGGATGAATAGCCACGATGACATCCGGGCGGGCCTCGGCAATTTCATCCATGTATAAAATTTCACCGGATTTGAGTGCCTTGGTCAGTGGCCCGTCAATCCAAACCGTTTCGGCGCCTTTGATAATAAAGCGGCCCAATAAATCCGTTGCCGATGTTTCTTCGTGGCAGGCAATTGTAGTTAAAGGCTTATTGAGTTTGTAACTCATGTATTCCACAAAACGCGATTTTCCTGTTCCGGTCGGCCCTTTTAATAAAAGTGGCAGACGGTTTTCATAGGCGTGTTCAAACACTTCCTTCTCTTTGCCAACTGTTTTATAGAAGGGTTCTTTTTTGATAGTCATAAAATTTTTCTCATCTAAATAAAAAAAAGTTTCTTCTCATAAACCGTGGAAGAAACTTTTTTATTCCAATTTTTACATAACCTCCGGGGCTGAACATTTCCCGGAGGTTATAAAATTAATTTGTCTGGAGCGCTTTAAATTCTTCTCCATCGGTCAAAGCCTCATCATTGGGCAGGCCAAATTTTATAAAATTGACGATGTATAAAGCTACACCTGTGGAAAACAAGGTTGCGGCCAAGATCAGTACAAAAAAGTGTGGTTGGATTTCGATTTGAGAAACCATAAAATCCAAACCGGTGATTCTTTCTAAGTAAACCTGTGCAATACCGGCTGCGGCAAACGCGGCCGTCATGGCGATCATGCCAATATTAGAAAGCCAGAATGCCAAGTGGCCGATATTATTATCAAATATCTTTCTACCGGTCATCAAAGGCATGGCATAACTTATAATGGCCAAAACGATAGATGCGTAAGCGCCCCAAAAAGCCAGGTGGCCATGCATGGCTGTAACCAGTGTACCGTGTGTGTAAAGGTTTACGCCTGGCAATGTGTGCGCCAGCCCCAATAAACCAGCGCCTAAAAAGGCTACAATAGCTGTGCTGAGTGTCCAGTATAAAGCCAGTTTGTTTGGGTGCTTTTTATTGCCTTTGTTGTACATTTTTATGGCAAATAAGGTCATGGCCAAAAAGGCAAGTGGTTCCAGGGCAGAAAAAATCCCGCCAATGATTAGCCAGTATTTTGGTACACCGATAAAATAATAGTGGTGGCCCGTGCCTAAAATGCCGGAAAGGAAAGTCAGCCCGATAATAACATAAAGCCATTTTTCGATAACTTCGCGGTCAACGCCTGTTAATTTGATGAGTAGATAAGCTAAGATTCCACCCATTACCAATTCCCAAACACCTTCTACCCATAAATGAACAACCCACCAGCGAAAGAATGAATCGACCGTATGGTTGTCGAACCAAACCATACCGGGTAAATAAAGCAGGGCAACAAAAATAAGCCCGGCGGTAAGTACCCACGATGTTGTACTGTGTTTTTTCCCCTTAAAAATTGTAAGGACAATATTTATAAGAAATACAATAACATTTATTGCCACAAGATAATCAAGCGGGCGGGGGATTTCTAAAAACTTACGACCTTCGAACCAGCCGATATGAAAACCGATAACGGCAACTACGCCAACAATGGCAAAACTATAAAACTGGACCAGCGCCAAGGGTACAGAAAAAAGTTCTGTGTCCGACTCATCCGGGATGATGTAATAAGCTGCACCCATAAACCCGGATAATAACCACACTACGAGTAAGTTTTTGTGTGTGGCCGTGGCTGCGTTAAATGGAACCAAATCGTGTAATCCGTCAAAGCCCATATGAGCAAAGCCCATGATAAACCCATAAACAATTTGTAATGTAAAAAGTAACATACTTAGGGCAAAGAAATAGTAGGCTACTTTTTGTGATTTAAATTTCATAATTATTCCCTTTTTAATTCTAATAGATTCGTGATTGGTTTAAGCTATTTTACAAGATTGAATCACTAATTTTTGTATTTAGGTTTTGGTGGAAAGCCATTCAGGTCGGTTTCGCCGATCCATTGAAGAAAAGCTACCAGCCCTTCTTTTTCCTGATCAGTAAAATTGTACTCAACCATTCTTCTGTTATGTGGCCTCCAGCCGCCAGGGAAGTTGAATGTGGCCTTAATATAATCTGGCCCACGACGTTCGTATACTTTTGTTAATTCCGGGGCATAATAAGCGCCTTCGCCCATTATTGTGTGGCATCCCATGCAGTTGTTGGAATCCCATAAATGGCGGCCTAGTATAACATCTTCCGTGATTTTATCATCATTAGTATATTGTGGTACACCATTTACAAGTGTATCGATGGTTAAACCAAAAAAGATGATCAAGAAAAAAAAGGTGCCCCCAAGAAAAAACAATTTGGCTTGTTTCTTTGATAACATACCTCACCTCATGTTAGTTAATAGATTTAATAAATAGTTGTAAAAAATATAAGACAAAATAGTCTTTATTTATAAAAGACAATATACTCTTTTATTTTAGCAAAAACAATATGTAATTTGGTTCTTCCATTTTAGCACCGATTGCGTCCTTAAATTTGTGTAAAAAGGCAAATATGTGAAAAATTGCCATGTCCTTCCTAAATTTAGTTTGACCAAAAAAACAAAGGAAAAAACATGGCAAAAAGAGAAAATCAAAATATAGGATTAGTGAAAGAAAT
>JAJRVW010000089.1 GCA_024277115.1 Calditrichota bacterium | reverse complement strand
TATTGGTATTTTTCCTATATTACTATTTCTCATTTACTAGGCGGGTTATGCCTTGCGATTGGTTTACTGACTCGATTTGCGGCATTGCTCCAAATACCTGTTCTTATTGGGGCTGTACTTGTTGTTCACCTGGAGCAAGGCTTTATGACAGCCGGGCAATCACTGGAACTTGATGTTTTGGTTTTAGTCCTTTTAGGGATTTATTTTTTATTTGGCTCGGGTATTTTATCGGTCGATAACTATATTGCTTCTAAAAAATCTGCTGTTGCTTAAGGTTTTAAATAAAAAAAACAACAGAGTTAATTTTTTTAAGCTATTTTAACATTTTGTAAAAGTCCTTTTCAATTAAATTCCCAAATACAAGGGGAAAAGGCTTTTACAAAATGACATTTAATTTGTGGATTTATAAAACATATGTTTTTTTAAAAATCCTTTTTCAATGCCTTTTTTACCATGAACCAACTTGGGACAAGAATCCATAAACTTAAAACGGTCATCGAAATAATCATACCGAAATTTGTACCAAAAAACTTTTGAAATACCGCACCTGTATAACCTAATAATGCCGATATGTCCAGTTTTAATAAAATTAAAATGCGTGATAAATCTATTGGGTTAAACATGGTCATAGCCAATGCAAATTTGTCTAAGGGATAGTCGTCAAAAAGGATCATCGATAGTAGAAAAATTCCGTCATAGATAACCGCTAAAAAGAGCCAAAGTAAGATTGCAACCCCAAAGCCTTTAATTTTATCATTAAATGACAGGCCTATAAGAAAAGACAATGCCACGAAAATAAAGGTTAAAAACCCTCCGATGAGAAGTAGCATCGTAAAATTCCAGATTGCGGACGATAGAAAAACACCGTAAAGGACAAATGGGATGCCTAGCCCAAGTATCAGGCTTAGGGACAAGGATAAACTTAACCCAAGATATTGACCAATAAAAATAGTTGTACGTTTCAAAGGCTGTGCTAAGAGTAGCTCTGTAAATTCTTTTGAACTGTAATAGTACATCACACCAAAAATGGTACCAATTAATGGTGTTAGTATTATAATTATGTTGAGTAAGGTAATTACGGCTTTGCTGACTTCGTGGTTTAAGAAAAAGAGAATAAAGCCAAGTAATAAATAAAAGAGAAAATAAATATAGCTCCAACGGCTACGCGCTAAATCAAAAAAGCTGTATTTTAAAATTTTAAGCATGGTTTTTTTCCAGGATTGCAGCTATGGCGTGTTCTAAGTTTGTTTGTTTTGTTTGGGATTTCAGGCCTGAAACAGTACCGTTAAAATAGATATTGCCATCCAGGATAAATATTACCTGATCGGAGATTTCTTCAACGAGGTTCATAATATGCGTTGTAATTAAAATCATTTTCCCTTTTTGTTTTTCTTCGTTGATTATTTTTTTTAAGTGGATAAGTGCCACAGGGTCCAAGCCGGTTGTTGGCTCATCCAATATGACCAATGGCGAATCGAACATAAATGTGAGAACGATATTTACCTTTTGCCGTGTGCCCCCGGAAAGAGTTCCCAGTTTTTTATCCAAAAAGGGTGTTAACCCGAATAATTCAATCAAAGCTACGTCATCAGCTTGCTGTGTGCGCAGGTTCTTAATCATTCCGATAAGCTCCGTCACGCTCAGGTTTTGCGGAAAGTTGGCAATTTGTGGCAGATAGGAAATTTGATCACGGTACGACCATTTGTTTTTGACACTTTCCCCATTTAGTAAAATATCACCCTTTTGGGCAATAACCATCCCTAATATGGTTTTGATCATGGTTGTTTTACCTGAGCCATTGGGGCCTAAAATTGCAATTATCCCTTTTTGGTCAAGGGTAAGGTTTATACCATTTAAAACATCAACGGGGCCATAACTTTTATATAGGTTTTTTATTTCAATCATTTGTTTGTATCGGTTTCATTAACGGGTTAAAGTCTTTTAAATTGTCCGGTGTAAAAATGGGGGAAACTTTTTCAGAAAAATTTATTATGTCCACAAATAGGCTACGCAATAAAATAATTGTTTCCGGGGTATTATTTACCACATAAGAAAATAGTTTAACAGGGCGGTAGGGTACATCACCAATATTATCTTTGTCCAGATCATAACCGGCGTATTCGCTCCAGTAATTTTTATCAAAAATATTATTGTTCATGCTCCCTTTGTATGAAATATCCAGGGCATTTTGTAAAAAATTATTTTGTATGATGTTATTGCCATAACAGGCGCCCAAAAAGCGGATTGCCCAACCATTATTTTTAAAATTATTATTTTTAAAAATAATTCGGTTTGTTCCATCGGCATTTATCCCAATGGTATTTTGATCAAACGTATTATTCAAAATTACGGCATCGTTAATTTCCTTCAGAAGCAAACCGTATGAGGCCGAACCCCAGTTTAAACGGAATGTGTTATTTTCCATAATAACATTCTTAGAAAACATAACGGCAACCCCTGCGCCATTTATTTCAAAATGGTTGTTTTTATACTGGTTGTTGTCAGAAAACATGAAATGCAGCCCATAACGGACATTTTTCTGGCTCAGGTTCCCCTGCACAATGCTGTTTTTTACAAACTCAAAATAAATCCCATCACGCATTTTCTCTATCGTATTTCCGAGGATTTGTATTTTAGAACAGTGCCACAAATGGATACCGTTTCCTGAATTATATTCGGTAATTGCCGAACCTATAATGGTGTTGTTTTTAATAATTCCATTTTTGGATTTCTCGATATGAAACCCAAAAAAAGCATTATATATTCTATTATCCTCGAAGTGAAAGGTTTTTACGTTATAGGTGTGGATGGCTGCAAAATCGGTTGTATAGCTTAAGCCAACATTTTTTAAAGTAAGCCCTTTAATTGTTACGCTATCACTTATTATGTTAAAGATATAGCTCTTTTCCTCGCCATCGATAACAGGGTAATTAATCCCGATGATAGTAATTGGTTTATCAATGGTTAAGTCGGATTCTAAATAAGTACCTTGTTCAATAATGAGTGTATCGCCTACTGGGGTCGATTTAATGGCTGTGCGGATGGATTGGTTTTCACACGATGGGCATACTTTTGTTTTCCCTGCAAAAAGTACAGAGGTTGTAAGAAGTAAAATAAATGGGATGAAAGATTTTATGGTCATGCCGTATCTTATTGCCTGGTTCTGTTTGTTTATCACTTCAATAAAATAAAACTATGGGATATATTGTAAGCGAATTTAGATCAATACATAAAAAAAAATGAAGCATAACCGGTCCTTTGGATATACTTCATTTTTTGCAGCTAAATTATATCTTTTATCAAAATTTAGCTTTTATTTCTTGCCATGAATAAAGTGTTCCTGATTTTTCTTTTTGAATCTCTTGAGCTGCTTCCCTGCTTATAAATCCAGATAAGTTTGCACCCATCGGGCTTTGAATATTTTCGCTTATCAGGTATGTGGCCT
The DNA here is from genome assembly GCA_024277115.1 of Calditrichota bacterium. Lineage (GTDB taxonomy): Bacteria > Calditrichota > Calditrichia > Calditrichales > J004 > JABFGF01. Next base: position 35,780 of record JAJRVW010000089.1, on the reverse strand, counting down.
GAACGGCATTGATAAATTTCCCAGGTGAAGCATAATCAGCAATTACAAAGAGTGCAATATCTTTCTCATCTTTTTCATTTAGTGCGCGCAGCATGCACTCTATGGAATCAAAAACAAAAACTTTACCCTTTTGGGTCACAAGTTGTGAGACATGCTGGTTATCAATAATATTCATTTTGCAGAATGAACATGCATCTTTACCGTACTCAATAGTTTTAGGTTCTATCGAACATGCCGCTAATAATGAAATGACCATTAAAATTAGAACAGCTAATTTAGGTTGCTGCATTTTTTGACTCCGCCTCTTCTTCTTTAATTGCAACATAGAACGCACCGAGGCTCATAAACATTCCAAGAAAAAGTAAATATCCACCACTTCTTGGGTATGAGTGTGCTTTAAAGTTAAGAATAGTTTTAGTGCCGATTAATGGTGGTTGGTATGCCTGGCCGGGGAACTGGATGGGCGCTTTAGGATTTAAGTTATGTCCATATTCATATTCCCATAAATAAAAATCATACATACCTATTGAGCCCAGAATAGACATCGCGACAAACCACGTAAGAAAGAGTTTCTTTTTTCCAATAAAACCTATTATTACACCCAGAATGACCATAACTATTACAACTATCGGAAACAGTTCAAACTCTTTCATTTGTTCGGGTAATTTATCCATTCCTACATAATGGTTCATAATGTTGATATTTTGAATATCTCCTTCATTATGGCCTTGCATTTTTGTGATATAAATATCAATCCCTAACGAAGAAGGATATTGTGGCGCTTCTAATGTAATATTCCATAAAGGCAATACAAATAAAGACAATAATAAAAGTGATCCGGTAAGCATTAACAGTTTTGATTTTTTCATTTCGTTAAATCCAATAAGCAAATTGAAACGCGTAAAATAATGGCTCCGTAGAAACCGGAGCCATTAAGGTAAATTATAAAAACTTAGAGATTTCCCTTGGTTTTTGGTTACAAATTATTCACCGTCTAAAGACCAACTAAGTTTAATTTTTGAGTTTCTTGGGGATACACGAACATATCCTTGCATTTCCTGATGCAGAGCTGAACAGAAATCAGTACAGTAAAATGGCCATACACCAACTTCTTTTGGTTCCCAGACAAATGTTTCTGTCTGCCCAGGCATAATAAGAAGTTCGGACGTGTTTGCGCCAATCATAGCGATGCCATGCGGAACATCATAATCTTGTTCTATGTTCGTAACATGAAAATAAACGCGATCGCCAACTTTAACGCCTTCAATATTGTCAGGGGCAAAGTGGCTGCGGATCGTAGTCATGTAAATATGGACATCCTTACCATCGCGGACAACTTTAACATCATCCTGGCTCTTAGTAGCATAAGGGTGTTTGTTCTCGTCAAGCTTGAAGAATTTTTTAGATTTCGCCTTAATTAAGTCTGCCGGGATACCTGCCGCATAATGTGGCTCACCAACGGTCGGGAAATCAAGTAGTAATTCCATCTTGTCGCCCGTAATGTCATATAATTGTGCAGACTGGGTTACTTCCGGGCCAGTTGGCAAAAAACGATCCTTGGTTATTTTGTTCATTGCCAGGAGATATTTTCCAAATGGCTTCTGAGAGTTGCCACCCGGGATCATTACATGGCCAACAGAATAGTAAGTCGGTTTTCTGTCGATTACTTCCCATGTCCCCAATTTCCATTTAACCACTTCCGAAGAAATAAAGAATGAGGTATAGGCATTTCCTTTGCCGTCAAATTCTGTATGCAGTGGGCCAAGGCCTGGCTGCTCAACAACGCCGGCCAATACATCTTCAAACTTTAAAATGGGAATACCGTATGATTCGCCATCAAATTTTTTCTCTTTAATGGCTTTCATCATCTTAGGGAAAGAATGCACGGTAACATTTGCAGATAATTTACCGCTGCCAACAATGTATTCGCCTGATGGGTCAACATCGCAGCCATGAGGCGATTTAGGCATAGGTAAAAAGTAAACTAATCCTGGTAAATTGCCCGGATCAAGAATGCGGACTTCTGTTTTCATGGTCGATGTAGCAGAATGTGTTTCATCATTATATACGTTATGCGCATATTTGGTTTTCATAGTTCTAAATTTACCGGCCTTAATATACTCTTCGGCTTTCTTCCAGTTAACCGCGGCAATAAAATCTTTGTCTCTTTGAGACGCATTAATTTCTAACAGTGTGTTTGCTTCTTCAACATTATATGTAGTAAAAAACATCCATCCATCCGATTTGCCCCTGCCCGGATGCGCTTTGTCATAATCAAAACCAGGCATTAATATTTGAAAGGAAAGATCCATACCGCCGGTTTCCTGATCAATTTTTATAAATGACAAGGCACCTTTAAAATTACCTTTGTAATCGTTGATGGAAATATCCCTTTGTGGAACAGGAACGCCAAAACGTGTACCCGCGATTACATATTCGGTATTGTCGGTTACATAAGGAGAACTGTGATTGCCAGCAGAGTTTGGCAGTTCAATAATCTCAACAGTTTCGAAAGTAGTTAAATCGATCCTTGCGATCCGGGGGGTGTTATTACCATTTATAAATACCCATCTTCCATCCAAAACACCATTTGTTTGGGATATATCCGGGTGGTGCGAGTCATCCCAAGGTATAAACCCATAGGATGTTTCCAACATAGGCTTAGTTTCTTCATTGAATCCCCAGGCCTTTTCGCCATCGACTGAAAAGACGGGGATGATTTTAAATAATCTTCCGGAAGGTAACCCGTAAACGGCAAGTTGGCCGCTGAAACCACCGGACACAAATGCATAAAACTCGTCGTATTCGCCAGGTGCAACAAATACTTTTTCAGCAGTACTGCTTTTTAATGCGCTATTGCCTGAACCCTGCTGGCAGCTCACTATAGCCAAGGAAAGGCCAAACATTAATAAAATTAAAAATGATTTAAAAGATAACTTCATGATTATACCTTTGTTTATGATTGTTTTATTTTTCTTTTGGAACTAATACTTTGTCAATTAAATGAACGACGCCATTAGATGCATCAACTGTGGCCAGGATTTTTGCATCACCGATATAAATATCATCGCCATCTCTCCTGATGGGAATATACTCACCTGTGGCCATATAAATTTTACGCCCGTCTTTAAGTAAGCGTCCTTTATATGTGCTTGGCGCGGCATGGTTTGTCAAAATAAATGCCAGCTTCTTTTTATTCTCAGGTTTTAACAGTGTCTCTACCGTTCCTTCGGGCAAAGCATCGAACGCTGAGTTGACCGGTGCAAAAACAGTCAGTGGTCCGGCGTTTACCAGAATATGCTCTATCTGAGCTGCCTGAACGGCTGCTACAAGTGTAGATAAATCCGGTGTGGCAATGGCTAATTGTAAAATATTTTTTGCAGACTCATCATCTACAACAGATGCCTGGCCCAAGGGGGTGTTCTTTGTAAAATCTTCACCCGAGCTGGCTTGTGAATCTGTTTGTTTGCATGAACCCAAAATGAGTACAAGTGAAAACAAGACTATAAGGATTGACTTCATTATAGTATCTCCTCTAATTGAAATTAAATTGATTATAAAAGTGTTGGTTAATTAAAGTTTCTACCCCACACTGAGAATAAAAACCCAATAAAAACTTTTGGGTTTTTTGTAGTATAACATGATAGGACCTCCATTGGTTAAAACAATTTTAGTTGGTTAAAAGTTTATTAATTTACATCATATAGTCGAATTGTTCCATCCAAGATTTGGTCGGCCAAATCCTGAAGGGATTCACTTTTTAGTTCATTTCTTAGTTCTTCTTTTGTGACACGCCATATCCTGTGCAAAGGGCAGGGATTGTCATCGGAGCAGCCAGGAAGCCCAAGCACACATTCATCAAATAATTCACTTCCATCCAAGGCATAAACAATATTATAAACAGTCAAATCGGACGGCGATGTTAATAAGGCCACCCCGCCATTGGGCCCCTTAGTCGATTTTATCATCCCTGCTTTGGTAAGTACCTGCAAGATTTTAGTTAAAAAATGGAAAGAGATATTTAGTGTTTTGGCAACCTCCTTAATAGGAACATATTGCCTGTTCTGATGCATAGCAAGATAAATAGTTGCCCGAACGCCATATATACAAGATTTTGATAATAACATTTTTTTATTTTCTAAAGATAGAAGAGTCTGATGTCTTAATATACGGCTAAGAAATTAAATAATAAACAAAAAAAGATTTTTTTCACAAAAAAAAAGCCATGGAAAAATCCATGGCTTTGATCTAAAAAAATGTTACTAAACTGTCGGGTTATTTTTGCTGTCCACTAAAAATTGGTGCAGCTTCAATATTTTTTTCATGCCCTTCTTTTGCCACCGAACGTAAATAGTCCAAAACTTCTTTTGCCTGATCTAAAGTAAGGTTTTGGTTGCTCATCGGCGCCAAGTACTCAGCCAGTAATTTCTTGCCTGTTGGGTGTCTTTTAGTCATTTCATCCGGGTTCATAATCATATTTAAAATAAATTCCGGTGAACGGCGGTCTGCGGTATAACGCTGTGCAGGGCCAACAAGGCGTTTGTCCAGTTTATGGCAAGGCGCACATAAAGATTTAAAGGTTTTCTCTCCGGCAGCTACTTTGGCCGGGTCAATTGCGCCAAGTTGTAGTTCCTCTTTTACCGGCCCGATACCATGTTCCATTTCAAAATCGGTAAGGCCATTCGGGTTTGCTGGTTTTGCAGCTTCTTGCTCTGCTTTCTTTTCTCCGCCACCACAGGCAATAAGAAAAGAAAGAGATAAAATACTCAGTAAAGTAATTAACTTCATTAATAGTCTCCTTGGATAGGTTTAAAAAATTAGTCAGGGAATTTAAGATAAAATTGACCGAAGAAAAATTTTTTTCGCCATATTCGATGATTATTTTGAAAATTTAAGTTTTGTTATTCTTCATTTTTGTCGCAGATGGGCGACTATTGACCATGTCCCCATTGTTGCACAATCCCGACAATTTCTTTGATTATATAAATAATAATTCTTTATAAGATGTTAAGAATCAGTCAATTAAGAAGATCGCTATTTCTTTGGCATTTTATTTGAACCCTATTTATATATTCTTTTTAATCCCATCAATTTAGGAGGCCTGTTATGCGTACGTTCATTTTGTTGTTTATGATTTTTTTATTTGTAAATATAAGTTTTGCCCAGGAAGAAGGAAGCCTGGAACAAACTTTACAAAACCTTTCTGCCGATGCGGCCGCGGGTTATCTAAATCCAATAGCCTCCGGTTTTGGGGCAAATTTAAATGCCGGCTGGTTCCATAAAGCGCCACAAGATAAAGTTTTGGGTTTTGATTTTGAGATAGGTTTTATTTTTATGGGTTCCCAGTTTCCCAACGATGCAACAAGCTTTTTAACAAGTGGTCAATTTAATTTTTCTAATAAAGAAGCCGAACAAATTTTAAGCGCCGATCCCAATTGGGGCAATCTTACAGATGCCATCCGTGATGATTTTATAAATCAGCTCACCTCCAGGGCATTTGATGTAACAATGGAGGGCGCGACAATTATCGGATCGCCCGACGAAAATATCACCATCACCTTTCCCGGCCAAACCATAACCGAGCCTACCAGTGGCGAATCGATTAATGTTGAAGACCAGCAGGTGGTTTTGCCCGTGGCCGGCTTTAAAGAACTGGCCAATGCAGATTTCTTACCCATGCTTGCGCCACAAATAAGCCTTGGTACAATTTACGGCACACAGGTCACTTTGCGATATTTGCCAGAGGCCGAGTTGGACCCGGACCTGGGTAGTTTTAAATATTTTGGCTATGGCCTGCAACATAACCCGGCGGCCTGGTTGCCCATGCCTTTGCCTTTCGATGTATCGGCCGGCTTTTTTACCCAAACGCTAAAAATCGGCGACATCTTTAAAACAAAAACAACGGCCTTTGGTTTAAATGCGAGTAAGCAGTTTGGGTTTGATGCGCTAAATATTACACCTTATGCGGGTTTTATGTTGGAGAGCGCCACAATGGAAGTAAATTATGATTTTATTGTAGACCGTGGCCCAACCCTGGAACCAATCGTACAAAAAGTAAAATTTGAAATTGAAGGTGAAAATACCAGCCGGATTACTTTGGGGCTTAGCATCCGTTTTTTAATTATAAACCTCAATGCAGATTATAATATTGGTAAGTATAATAATTTTAGCGCCGGTATTACGATTGCAATTTAATACAACGATGCCATCCCTTGCGAGGGATGGTATCATTATAAACTTACATGGTTGTATTTAAAAACTTATTGAGGGTTTTCTTTAATTCACTACCGCGCAACTCACTGCCCGTTGCGATAATAATCCCTTTATCGTTTACTAAAATTGGCTTGGGGATACCGTTCACCTCAAAGCGTTTACTCAGTTCATTTTTAAAACCCTTTTCTACAAAAGTATGCAGCCAGGGCATCGGCCAGGTCTCTTTCCGGTATTTATCGACCGCGCTTATTTTGGGGTCAAAAGAGAGGCTGAGGATTTCGAATTTATCGCTTTTAAATTCTTTGTACGCGTCATGAATGTTGGGCATTTCCGCACGGCATGGGCCACACCACACAGCCCAAAAATCCAACAGGTAAAATGTGCCAAGCATCGATTCGCGCGAAACCATTTCATCGCTATGGATCAACTGAACATTAAACTCAGGAACTTGTTTGCCTTTGGTGATGGCCTTGTTGGGGTCGAGTTCACCAAGGTACCAACGCAGTTCATTTTTCTGCTCAGGATAATCTTTTATTAAAGTATTGTATATCTCACCTACCAAATCCATATTATTTTTGCTTTTGGCATCCATGCCTTGGATAACCAGAACTTTTGCCTGTACATTTTTTGAAGGGATCGTATCAAATTCTTTTGCAATCTTTTCATTTGCTTTTTCTGCCCCATAAACCTGAGTAAAAGTACTGACAAGAGAAAATGGATTTAAAGCCCATAAGGGGTCTGCAATGGAAAGAAGGTTGGCCACTTTTTTAAAATTACCATCCTCTTGCGCAGCGTCCAGAATCCCGACATATTTTGCAGCTGCGTATCTTGAAATTAGTTTTTCTTTACTGTCCATTTCTTTTTCAAGAAAGGCCAAAAGATTTGAAAAATCGAAACTAAAACCATCTAGGTTTTTATGTTTGGCATAATAAGCGCTGCGTTCTGCACGAAACTTATTAACATCGGAACTGGATTTCTTTTCAAGCTGCCAAATTTTATTTTGGGGGTCGTTATTTTTAAACGCAACATTGGCTTGATTTGAGCCACCCGACCTGAATACTTTTTGCGGGTCAAAAATTATATCAACCTTGCCCTCGGCCGTTTTCACGATGGAACGGTAGTCCCCGCCACCGTCATATTCAAAATCATCGTTCATAGTACCATTGACACTGTGGCCATTTGAGTCGATGTCCAAGAGCTGGTAGGCAACTTTTTCCGCATCGCCTGTAACAGTATATTTAAAAGTCCCGTCGTCCCGCCGTTCCATTTTCTCTGCATTCCGGAAATTAAATTTATTCCAGTCGCCAATAATTTTTACTTCACTAAAATCTTCTTTGTAGTTATTGGCTTGTAATTGTATTTCAATTTCAATGGTTTGGTTTTTGTTATCGCTAAGGATGGGGATATTTAATCCCTGGTGGTCTGCCGCGGTGATATTAAGTGTATAAATTTTTCCGTCTTCAGCATCAAAAATAAAATTGCCCTGCTTATCTGCGTGGACACTTTTTAAAGGTACATTTTCTCCAAGAAGCATCAAATGTGCATCGGCAAATTTGGGTGTTTTGCCTTGTGCATTTTTTATGGTTCCATTTATTGTCAGCCCGGCCCAACTAAATTGAAGCAGTGCCGCAAAGAGTAAAATCATTACTTTACGCATATCTTCTCCTTAAAGATTATATTTGTGAGGGATAAAATATAAGAGGGAAAACGATTAATGCCAAACGTATAAAAAAAGTTCCCAACCGGCAAAATTCGGGTGTGGGGGAAAAACTTTTGAGCCTTTCACCGGATGGGAGAAGGTCATTTATCATCGGAAAAATTTTGTTTAAATTTAGGAAAAGGATTAAATAGTGTCTGTCTCTAAACTCAGAATATCATACAAAATGAAAAATCACAATCCTGTCATTCAGAGCCGTTTTGTGACGAAGAACCCCATCTAAAAAGGATTTGATAAATATTGGGATGCTTCGGTAAAAAACACCTCAGCATGACAATTCAGTAAATCCTTATTTTAAAGACAGACACTAAATAATTTGATAACATAGTTTAATGTCCAAAACTAAGGTCAATTAATTTGTTTTTCGTAAAATCTAAAATTGTATATATTGTCCCGTCTTTAAAATTTACCAAGGAGGAATGATGCGTTTGATTACTTTTATACTTTTGATATTATTTTCTGTGAGCCTTTATGCCGGTGAAAATGAAACACCTGCACTGCCACCTCAGCCGGATGAAAATTCCGGTGGCTTTGATATAACCATGGGGCTTTCGGCAGGCGCTGCTGTTTTGGATGGCCAGGTTTATAACCAAATTGGAATTCGCCCTTTAATTACAATTGGCAAGCTGGGCATTGCATTGGATTTAAGCCTTTATCTTGATGCCGATGGCAATATCCGTAAAGAAAACTGGGACGAAGCCAGCGACTTTTTTGAAAAACTTTATTTTGTCCGTTGGGCGCGCCCCGGCGATCCTTTTTATGTAAAGGCCGGCGCCATCGATAATTACACTTTGGGTTATGGCCTGTTAATGAACCACTATTCCAATGCGGTTGAATATCCAAGTGTCATCCGTACAGGTATGGAGCTTGGGGTTCAGGGCAAACGTTTTGGCTTCCAGGCGATGGTCAATAATTTTTCGGAATCTTTTGATGGCGGCGGTTTGTTTGCAGGTCGTTTCAGCATGAAAGTAATTGGCGATTTGGAAATTGGTATCAGCGCCGTGGCCGATATTAACCAGTACAAAGGATTGCAAGATAAGGATAATGATGGCGTACCGGATTTTGTTGATGATTTTCCCACAAAGAAAAAATACAGCGTGGATACCGATGGCGATGGCGTGCCCGATGCGCTTGACCCGGACCGGGATGGTGACGGTTACACCGATAACTCGCAAGACCCACTAATTGCCAACAACGACATAGACGGAACCGTGTTGAAAGCAGACCCTTTTAATGTTAAAAATGCCAAGAACAAGGGCCAGCTTGCTTTTGCGGCGGATATCGCCTATCCTTTTGTAAAGAAAAAATATCTGCAACTGACTGTTTATTCGCAGTTTGCCCAATTTGCCAATGATGGCGGTTGGGGTGCTACAGCGCCAGGCGTACGGGCCAAGTTTGCTTTTATTAATGCTTTTGCGGAATACCGTATTTTTGATGAAAAATTTATCCCGGAATATTTTGGAACAACTTACGAACTTGAGCGGGCTGTGGCCAGAACGGTTGGAGATAGCAGTTTTGTACTAACCAAACGCGATGCCTTGCTTGGTATAAATGAAAAACTAAAAGGCTATGTGATCGGCGCTGATTTTAATATTGCCGATTTTGTGGTTTTTGGCGCTGAATATCAAAACATGTCCAAAAATAGCCTGGAGTTAAAAACATTTCGTGCCAATCTTGACCTTAATTCAAACTTAGTTCCTAAAATAAAAACGGCCGGCGCGTATTTCTACCAGAATAATACAGGCCTTAAAAAGATTTTTGATAAAACCGAAGGAACGATCATCGGTTATAAATTTGGTTATGATATTGGTGGTGGCGCGGCATTGGTTTTTGACTTCCGTCAGACTTTCCGTGATATAAACGGTGATGGAAAAATTAAGGGCTCCAACGAGACAATCAAAACTACATTGATCCAAACCGTTTTTACATTCTAATTTTTCCTTCACTCTCTAATGCCCGTGAGAACCCAGGTTTTTACGGGCATTTTTTTCTTCTTTCTGCTTATCCGAAAATACATTGCTTAAAAAGTAACCTTTTTGCACATAAAATATTAATTTTCAAAAATTGACCGTCGACAAAGCCTAAGGCAGCAGGCATAAACTAAATTGATCGCCATTGGCATAAATTTTGAACTAAATTATTTTTTTTAACATGAATCAGGAGGAAACATGCAACGTTATATTTTATCATTTTTAATGCTTATCATCGGGATGGGTTTATACTCATGCGATAATAGCACAACAAGCAATAAAGAAGCTGAGCTGGAAGTCTCGGAATCGGTTGAAGATCAGGCCGCTGTTGGTTTTGAACTCAATGAGTATTTTCAGTCCAGTAGTGAGATAGAAGCCATTACAAACCCAGGGGCAGATGTAGAAGATCTTAGTTTTGATGGCCAGGGCTCTTTTTCGACTATTTCAGGGATTGCCAAACAGGTTTTTAAAAGTTCCAGAAATATTGATGTGGCCATGATCCGGTCAAAACAGTTAAATAAAACAACCCTAATAATCCCATTCCCTGTTGTTGATACAACATACGAAGATGGCAACAGACATCGTCAGGGCGGTTATTTTGATACAGATAGTAATCTGATTGTTTACTATGATGTGATTTATGAGTTTGCCGAAGTTAATGTAAACGGCCAAACTTTTGACCCAAAGGTGACTTATGACTCGACAGCTTTTAAGGGATATCTATCTGAAAGTGATTCTATAGATTTCTCGGATGCCCGTGTATATAATCTAAAAAAATATAAAGAGGGTTTTCCTTTAAGGACAGTTGAGGTATTTATTGAACTTGGCGGATGGCTAAATGGCGAACCCACTTCATTTATTGCTACCTCAGTTTCAACATTCAGTTCGGATTTAGAAATAGTTAAAATTGTTAATAAACTTAACTATAACGTAGATGGCACTGGGACGATCACCCGTACGTTACATTTTAAAGATGGCTCTATCTCCACGACCACTTATACTTTTAATGGTGATAATACCGGCTCTTTTAGCAGGGAGTTCCGGGATGGAACAACGGTTACCGGTGAGTTTAATGATGTGGCGGACGATGGTAATGGATACTACAGAAGCCTGACAGATTTTAAGAGCCACAAATACCTCGATACAATTTATAAATCAGCTACGGTAAATTGGGATTCGCTTGCCGAAACTTTTGATGCAAGCTTTTTCCGAAGTGTACGTTTTCTAACTGGAGATAGCAGCTATGCATCGATACTAATTGCCAGTGATGGCAATACCGGAATCAGCACCATTGAGATTTCCCGTCATAATGGTGCCAATGGCAAGTTTAATGTGCAGGAACTGGATGATGTAACTCTGTTGACAGGTTGGTGGATTACCCGAGACAGCCTTTATGTAACGGTCAGCGCAGAATATTATGGCGAAGGAAGTGGCGTATTCAGTTATGCCGTATATACTAATAAAGCATCGTATGATAATGGTGATGCGGCAATTGCAACTGCAAAATATAACTTCTCTCCGGTTGGTGATGGAACGGGTATAATTACCCTTGCAGATCAATCTACAATTGAAGTTAGTTTTAATGAAAACGGTTTTGGCAAATTACGGCAAAATGGTGAGGTTAAAACCTTTAACCTGTTTAGGAAATAAATATTGTAAGATGATTGATGTCTGTCCCTAGTATGGAAACTTTAGTGTACCATGCTGAGCGCCCGTAGTTTAGGCGGGAGAAGCATCTCAAGCTGTGCAAATAGAAGAGTTGACAATATTAACAAAGAATTCTTCGCTATAAAACAGCTTAGAATGACAGCTTTTTTTGAAATAAATGTGGACAGTAATTAATAACTGAACTTAATAGGCCTTGCAGATAATTTCTACAAGGCCTTTTTTATTTCTGTGATTCCCAAATTAGCATTGCTTTTTTGCGCGCGCTGCCCCAATGATAATCGCCAAATATTCCCATATTTTGTATAACTCGGTGACAAGGAATTAAGTAACTGATCGGGTTAGCACCAACAGCGCTGCCGACAGCCTGGTTTGCTTTTGGTTTGCCGATTATTTTTGAAATATCCCCATAAGAGCACACATTGCCGCTTGGTATTTTTAAGAGTGCTTCCCACACTTTTATCTGAAAATTGGTTCCCTTTAAGAAAAGCGTCAGTTTCTTTTTTGGTTGGTTTGGATTAAAGATTGCATCAAAATAAACCTGCGTGGCTGATTTGTTTTCTTTAAAAATGGCTTCCGGAAAACGGCTGGTCATATCGTCCATAAAACTCTGGCCAAATGCCTTGCCATGAAATCCCATAAAACACAAACCGCGCTGGGTTGTTGCCAGCGTGCATATACCAAATGGTGATTGGTGCTGACCGTATTCAATTTTTAATCCTTTGCCCATTTCTTTAAATTCGCCTGGCGTTACAGCATCAATATTTACAAAAAGGTCGTGTATCCTGCCCGGACTGGAAAGCCCGCTTTCGAAGGTGGCCTCTAAAACCGATCGTGATTCCTGGAGGAGTTTACGGGCATGATCGATTGTTAAAAACTGTAAAAAACGCTTTGGGCTAATGCCGACCCAATCTTTAAAAGTACGTTGCAGATGAGAGGGGCTGATATTGAGATGGCTGGCAATTTCATCCAATTCCGGTTGGTTTTTAAAATTCTTTTCTATGTAGATTAACGCTTGTTCGATGATGGGATATTCTGCGTTCATAATGCCTTTGTTTTTTTTTGTATTTAACGTGAGTTCGATCTAAAGAAAAAATTTATTTTCAGTATATTTTTTTTTGGAACTCACCCCTAAATCCCCTCTCTTGCCCCGATACTCGGGATTTTCAATAAGAGAGGGGACTTGAAAAACTTAAAAATCAGCAGAAACTGCTTAGGGGTGAGTTGTTTTATATACCTATCTTAGAGTTAAAATAGTTTTCTCAATGCAAAAGTTTTATATCGAACTCACGTTATTTAAAAATCTGAAACTTTTTACACAAAAGCCACCCGATTCTTGCTTGGCATACTGAAAGAGTTTATAAGTGTTTAATCAACACAAAGTTGATCAGGAATGTGGTTTTACTTAGACAAGGAAGTGATTTTACTGGCCTGTGTTTTTTTACCACCCAATGTTATTTCATAAAAATTACTATCCGCTAAAACAAGTTGGATTGTTTTTTCTTTATGCCATTTGAGTGAAATATCTTTTCTATCCAGAATAAAAATTGCCTTGGGAACATCGCATGTCAATAAAAGGGTGTTTTTTGAATGTGTGTATATTTTTACGGCAAAAGAGTCGGGAAAAATATTTGTCTCACTGTTTTTATGAAACTGAAATTGAACACTTTGATTATCGTGCTTAAAAATATGGCTAACAGTCGGTGGTGATTCAATCATATAATTTGTTATGCTACTTTCTTCTGTGCCGGACGACTTACTGAGTCTTAGCGCCGGTCCCGATGATGCACTTAAAGTTATGTCCGACATATAGTCCAAATTTTCCAAATCATCTTCTAATAAATCTTGGTCTTTTTTCCTTGCAATATTATCACCCATGGTCCTTTTTTTTCTTTGTTGATTTGCAGCTGGCGTACTTATTTCAATTTTTGGTGATTTACTGCGTGCTTTTTTTGTTTGATTTTTTTGTACAGTCAGAGCAAGTTTCTCGTTAAAAATTGCCTCAGGTGCTTTGGCGGGTTGTTCTTTCTCGTTTTCGGTTTCTTTAATTTCATTGAATTCCTGCGGTACAAATTGTTCTATAGAGGCAATGTCATCTTTTATTTCATAAAGCTGGAAGTAGAGTATAGCTGGCACAAGTACAAAAATAAATAAAATAGCCGCGGCCTTATATAATAAAAACCAATCTGTTTTTGGGGATTTTATTTCCTCTACCTGTTGTTCAATTTCTCGGCGCATGGCATCGGCGCCAACTGTACGCAGGCCATTAATTAGGGCACGGGTTTCTTCTAATTCTTTTCGCGCCTGTTCGTTTTCTTCCAGAAAAGATTCGTAGGCGGTTTTTTCATCTGCATTAAGCTGGTTCAAAATATATTTTTCAGCAAATTCATTGCTGTTATTTTTATTGATGTTCATAATATCTGTCATCTTCCCATTTGTTGGGGTTGTAGCGAATATATTCTTTTATTTTTAAATATGATTTTTCATTCCGGATAATATGGTCGTAGAAACGTGATTGCCATTTAAAATCTGGATTTATGTTTTTGTGAATTTCAAAGGTAGAACGTCCTTTGTACCAGCGTATAATTTTACCTATAGAATGGTTTGAGAGCATTGGATTTTTTTCGCCGGTTATGCCACCCCGTTCCGTAGAGACGCGATTAATCGCGTCTCTACCACCACCCGCGTCTCTACCACCGCACGTGTCTGCATCACCAATTGTATTTTTATCCCCAACCGAATCCATTTGGGTGATAATTATAATCCCATGAACATGATTTGGCATAACGATAAATTCATCTAAAACTACATTCTCAAACTTAGTTGGGATTAATTTCCAAATTTCACCGACAGTTTTACCATGTTCATTTAAAACCATCTGGGCATTTCTAATTTCACCAAAATCACAAGAATGGAGATTGGTGCAAATTGTAATAAAATAAAGGCCCGGATTGGAATAATCCCAATATTTTAACCGTGTTGTTTCAACCCTGTATGTATTTTTAAATAAACCCATATATGTGTTCCACCTTGTTCTGTAGAGACGCGATTAATCGCGTCTCTACCACCAACTGCGTCTCTACCACCCGCGACCGAACCATAGCCATGTTCTATCTCTTTTTTATCAATGTTTCCAATGCCTTCTTGCATTGATATTTTTTGGCTTTGGCCACATTGCCGTTGGCAAAATTCAATGTATTTGCAATGTCGTCCATTGACCTTTCCTCAAAATAGAATAATAAAAGCAGTTCCTTGCAAGGCGGTTTTAAACCTTCCAGGGCATTTGCAATTCTATTCTTCTGTTCATCCTCAATGATTTTTTCCAACGAATCGTTCCCATCCGTTTTGTTCTCCAGCTCGGCGCTATCGTACTCCAGTTTTTTCCGGCGGCGCATTTCGGCCATCCATTTGTTTTTGGCGATGGCAAAAAGATAGGTGCTTATTTTAGATTTTACCTCGAAGCGGCCGGCATTAATATTTTGCCACAAAACGATGATCGCCTCCTGTAATAAATCCTGAATATCGGATTTCCCGCCACCGTGATTTTTTATATAGCCTGCAATCATGCGCTCGTTTGTAACATAAAGCTCGCCTAAAATGGAACGGTCGTTGGCTTTTACACGCCGTACAATTTCCTTGTCCGAAAGAAAAATTCGTTTAAGCATTTACCTTTTGTGGATTAATGACATTAAGAGCTAAGAAGTAAATGAAAAGGCAGCCAAGAATCAAGATTAAAGAATTAACGGGCGGGCATTCAACGGAATCTTAAAATATTAATCCAAAATGGAGGAAATTATGTTACAGAGAATCTTTTTATTTTTAGTACTAAGTGCGGGCTTACTTTTTGCGCAGGGGCGGATTATTTTCCCGGAACCCTTGCCACCCAAAATGCCGGCCATCCCAATCGAGCTGAGAAAAGTTGTGGCCCATATTAATATTTCCCAGGATGTGGCACAGGTAAAGCTGGAGCAATCTTTTTTTAATAAATCGGCCAGGCAATTGGAGGGGGAGTACATTTACAGCCTGCCGGGAATCGCGCAGATGGATGATTTTTATTTGTATATAAATGGCCGAAAAACCAAAGGGCAGATTTTGGACAGCAAAAAAGCACGCGCCATTTACGAAGAAATCGTGCGGAAGATGAAAGACCCGGCCTTACTGGAATATGTGGATTATGGTTTGTTTAAGGCTAGTATTTTTCCGATTGCAGCTAATGAGACGCGTAAAATTGAGCTGAGCTATAGCCAGGTTGTCCCTTTTGAATCAGGCAATTATAAATTTGTGTTGCCCATTCGTCAAAGTGGGCAGGGGGCAATCGATAATTATGAGATAAACCTCGAGCTTTCCGCCGGGCAGGAATTGGCAAATATTTATTCTCCGTCCCATAAAATTGAAATTGACCGTGAAAACAATCGCAAAATAAAAATACATTTTAAGGGTACAAATATTGATGGCAGCCGTAATTGTATCCTTTTTTACGCGCTTTCTGCAAAACAAATTAATGGTTCGTTGCTCACATTTCGCCCGCGTACCGATCGTGACGGCTATTTTATGTTTTTTGCAAATCCCGCTTTTGGCGCAATAAACAAACGGGCTATCCCAAAAGATGTTATTTTTGTCGTGGATGTATCGGGCAGTATGGGCGGCGATAAAATTGAACAGGCGCGTGAGGCCCTGCGTTTTTGTGTAAATGTTTTAAATAAAGATGACCGCTTTGAAATAATCCGTTTTAGCAGCTCGGTAAATGCCTTTTCGGGTAAATTGCAACAGGCCGGGAAAGAGCAGAAAAAAAATGCCCTCTATTTTATTGATAACCTAAATGCCAGCGGCGGCACGAATATCAACGCAGCGCTGTTGCGGGCTTTGCGCACCAAAAAGAAAAAAGATGGCCGCCCGACAAGCATCGTTTTTTTGACGGATGGACTGCCAACCGAAGGTGTGCTGGATATAAAGGAAATTGTCGGGAATATTCAGAATGAAAGCAGCAATTTTATCCGTCTGTTTAATTTTGGTGTGGGTTATGATGTGAATACCTGGTTGTTGGACAAACTGGCCGAAGAAAGCAATGGCAGCGCCAGTTATGTGCAACCGAATGAAAATATCGAATCGGTTATCTCGGCCTTGTTTACAAAAATTTCCAGCCCGCTTTTAACCGACGTAAAAATAAAAGTGAACGGCATTAAAATTTATGATGTTTATCCACAAAAATTACCGGATGTTTTTAAAGGGCAGCGCATTATGGTAACCGGGCGTTACAGTAAAACGGGCAAGGCGGAAATAACTTTGAACGGAAAAGAGAATGCCTCTCGCCGCTCGTTTGATTATAGCGTCAATTTTGCCAAACGTGAAAATGATAATAAGTTTATTGCCAAATTATGGGCCAACCGCAAAGTAAATTTTCTGCTCAACAAAATCCGCTTTGAAGGGGAGAATGCAGAACTGGTTCAGTCGGTAAAAAATCTGGGTGAGGAGTTTGGGATTATAACCCCTTACACGTCTTATCTTGTGCAAGAGCAAAATGACGCGGTAGCAAACAATGTCTTGGCGCCTCGTGCATCGGCCCAAATTAAAGCACGGAAAAAAGCCATGGATTCACGCGGGATAAACTCCGGTATTTACGATGTTTTGAGTGGATCATTCGGAGAAGCATCAGCCTCATCCGGGCAACGGGCAGTTATTGCAAGCAGCGCAAGAAAATCGATTATGGCCGAAGCAGAGCAGGACGAGGATATGTTGTTGACACATAAAAATATGGCCGGAAAAGCTTTTAGCTTAAAAGATGGGTTTTGGGTAGAAAAAGGGATTGACACGACTTCTACCAAAATTAAAAATATTAAGTTTATGGATAAAAACTATCTGAAATTATTAGGCCGGGATAAACAAATTGGCAAGATTCTATCTTTAGGCGATCAGATTATTTTTCAGTGGGAAAAGGTTGTTTATAAAATTGAAAAATAAAAAGCACGGTTTTTATATTCCATACAAGTGCGTTCCCAAACTAAGTTTGTGAACAAGGTCGAAACCATCCATGTTTTAAAACATGGATGGTTTTACAAACCTAAGTCGCAAATTGCTGGCAAATAATAATGACCCTCGAAGGTCTTCTTTCGTGTGATAAATTTCCAAAATATTACGATTCAATTTTGTAGTAACTTCCAAATATTTTAGATTAACATCTTTATAATGAATTTTGGAAACCTCCCTTTGATTTTTATTAATGTATTGTTTTTCCTTTTAGGCTTGTTTTTACTTTATATCGGGGCAGAACTGCTGGTTCGTGGATCGTCTCGGATTGCGTTGATATTGCGTATTTCCCCAATAATTGTAGGCTTAACCGTTGTAGCGTTTGGCACCTCTTCTCCGGAGTTTTTGGTAAGTTTTATTGCCGCTTATAATGGCAATATTGATATTTCAGTGGGGAATATCATCGGCAGCAATATTGCCAATATCGGGCTTGTGTTGGGCTTTTCCGCTTTACTGCGCCCTATCCTAAATTTAAAGGAAGACGTTAAAAACGAGCTTGTCTGGATGGCCGGGGTTTCTTTTCTGTTCTGGTTTTTTGCCATGGACAACACTGTAAACGCTGTTGAGGGCGGGATACTTATTTTGGGCATTTTTCTGTTTACCGGCCTGCTAATCCGCGAAAGCGTAAAAGACCGGAAAAAGACTGCCGGCGAGGATATTCCACATATCGAGACAGGTTGGAAATTGATCGACGGGCTGTCAAAAAAGTCTAAAATTATTGTTTTTTTGATTTGGACTGTGGTTGGAATACTTGTTCTTGGTTATGGATCGCAAGTTACGATCAACTCGGCAACGGCCATTGCAGAAGCATTGGGCATAAGTCAGGTCGTTATCGGCTTAACAATGGTTGCCTTTGGCACGTCACTCCCTGAGCTTGCAACGGGCATAATAAGCGTAATCAAAAAGGAGAACGAGCTTCTTGTAGGCAATGTTATCGGGAGCAACCTTTTTAATATCCTCGGTGTGGCCGGGCCCATTGCATTGTTTTTCCCTATTCCTGTAAAAGATACTGTCATCTGGTCCGATTTCCCCATAATGCTCCTTTTTACCGTACTCTTATTTACAGTGATGTTGTGGAAAAATAAAATTACCCGTTTTATGTCGTTTATCTTGTTTTTTGGCTATATACTTTATATTACTTCTGTTGTCCTCTTGCGATAAATGTGTTCTTCTGTATTGTTCGGCCGGGATACTTCAATTTTTTTAAGGTGTGCTTTATTTTAGACGATAGTCTAAACCTGCAACTAATAAAATCGTGACTATGCGCTTATATCAAAAAAATTTTGAAGACAACAACCTGGCAGCCACATTCGGGCATATGTTTTTATATGCCTTCTTATTCTTAATACCCGCAGACGGCCTTGTCCATCCATCTTTACATATCGGGGCGATTGTTTATATAAGCCTTATTTCGGCCGCAAAATTGTATTTAAACTTTTTTGGAAAGGATAAAAGTTGGGAGCGGATTGCAGGATGGGCCTTAATTGAAATGAGCGCATTGTTTTGGGCAACACTCTACATTGCCGAAATAATGTTCTCGCCCACATTAAACCATTATATTATCATTCTTTTTTTATGGCTAACAGGCGTTTCTTATGTGGCGGCGTTTGCGCTTTACCGGAACCCGCCCCTTAATTATACGTTTAGCACTACGATGCTTTTGGTTCCGGCCGTATTTACTCCTTTTTATCTTGAAGAATTAAAACTCCCACTTGTTCTTTTACTTATCTTAAGTTTTCTTGTACATGCGTTTTACAGCCATATGCACTATAAAAGCTGGTTGCAGTTTTTAGCCGAGAAAAAACGCGCGGACCGTTTTGCATCGGAACTTGTAAAGGCAAATCGAAAACTAAAAGTAGCCTTAAATGAAGCAGAAGAAGCAACCCGTATGAAAGGTGACTTTATTGCGACGGTAAGCCATGAAATCCGCACGCCAATGAATGGCATTCTTGGCATGAGTTCATTAATTCAGGAAACAAATTTAGATGAAGAACAGCAAGAATTTGTTAGCATGATCCAAAGTTCCGCTGATACACTTTTGACCATTATTAATGATATTTTGGATTTTTCAAAATTGGAGGCCGGGAAACTGGGCGTCGAGCGGGTCTCTTTTAATTTATTTAAATATTTGAACGAAACAGGTGTAATTTTTGGTGAAACAGCGGCTGCAAAATCGCTCACATTTGAGTTGGTCTTACCCGTGGAGTTTGAGGCGAATGTTATTGGTGATCCCGTACGTGTACGGCAGATCCTTACAAATTTAGTCGGTAATGCCATAAAATTTACTTTGGATGGTTTTGTCAGGTTATCTGTAAAAATAATAGCAACAACTGATGATTCCATTATGGCCCGCTTTAAAATTGAGGATACTGGAATTGGAATTGATGCAATTAGTCTTGATACCATTTTTGAGCGCTTTACCCAGGCAGATGCTTCCACGACCCGGAAATTTGGCGGTACAGGCCTGGGGCTCGCCATCACAAAAGAGCTTGTAGAATTAATGGATGGCACCATAGAAGTAGAAAGCTATCCTGGAACGGGGACCATATTTTATGTGAATATTCCTTTTAAACTTGACCATGATAAAATCTCAGTGGACGATGGCGCGAACAACGATGAGATGATGCAGTCGATCAAACAACTTATGGCGGGTAAAAAGATTATTTTGGCCGAAGATAATACGATAAACCAAAAAGTCGCATCTATGATGTTGAAAAAAACACATTGCGCCATTGATGTGGCCAGCGATGGGGAAGAGGCGGTAAACATGGTTGCAAAAAATGATTATGATTTGGTGTTCATGGATATTCAAATGCCTGCTTTAAGTGGTGTTGAAGCAACGGCGAAGATTCGATCCATGCAAAAAGGAAATAAATATTTGCCTATAATAGCCATGACGGCCAATGCTATGAAAGGCGACCGTGAGAAATATATTGATGCCGGTATGGACGATTATATCAGTAAGCCTTTTAAGCAGGAAAATTTATTTAACTTCCTCTCCAAGTGGCGTTCTTAAAATACAGGTATTTTCTATTTCCGCTTTCAACATGCCGGCTTTAATTCCTGTCCTATAATTTTACCCTTCTTATATTCTGTGTAACATTTTATATTGACCGTGCGTACCGTTTTTTGAAATTATTTTCCAGAATGATTGTCTAATATTTTTACCTCAACAATCCACACTTATGAAAATTATTATAAATGACCTGTCAATGGTTTATCCCAATCAAAACAGGGCGTTAGATTGTGTTTCATTCGAGATATCGGAGGGGTTGTTTGGATTGCTTGGCCCAAATGGCGCAGGGAAATCCACTTTAATGCGCATCTTGGTTACTTTGATGAAACCGACAAGTGGCGCTGTACAAATCGATGGATTTGATTTACAAAAAAACCGTAAAGAAATAAGGGCTATGTTGGGTTATCTCCCGCAGGACTTCAGTACCTTCCCCAAAATAAAAACATGGGAGTTTTTAGATTATAGCGCGCGGTTGGCCGGTATATCCAATAAAAAAGAGCGCATAAAACGAATTGATGAATTGCTTGAACGTGTTGGCCTTTTTGATTCGCGTGAAAAACTGGCCAACAAACTCTCTGGAGGGATGAAACGCCGCGTAGGCATTGCGCAGGCTTTAATTAGTGACCCTAAAATACTAATTGTAGACGAGCCCACTACCGGTCTGGACCCGGAAGAACGGATTCGTTTTCGCAACCTTTTAACCGATATGTCCAAAGGGGAGCGGATTATAATTCTCTCTACACATATTGTTGGTGATATTTCCAGCACATGCCAGGATATGGCCTTGTTAAACAAAGGCAAACTCGCTTTTAACGGTGCGCCAAAAGAGCTAATCGAAATGGCAAAAGAATATACGTTTCAGCTTGAAGTAGATGACAACGCCTTGCAAAAAATAAAACAGGAATACATTGTAATTTCCACAGTTCCCATTGCTTCCGGCTGGCAGGTGGATATAGTCGCAAAAAAAGTAATGGGCTTTAAAGCCAAACAAATTGAGCCCAATTTAGAACATGCTTATGTCTGTTTTATGGAATTGTTGAATTAAAACTTTCTGGGAAACCCATGACTAGTTTTTACCAATCATTAAAAATAAATGCTTTATACGAGATTAAAATCCTGCTGCGCAGCTGGTTTTTTAAAATTTTTGCCGTTGGTTCAATTTTGGGTTTGGCCGGTTTAGATGTTTTATTCCATAGTTCGGTTTCGCCGGTCCCGCGTTTCCTGCATCCCATCGATTCATTTTTACCTTATATGAATATTGCTTTGCCACAGTATGTGCTGATTATTGTACTGGTTTTTCTTGCCACGGATTTGTATAAACGTGATAAAAAATTTAATACCTCCGATGTCATTTATATCCGTGATATGAGTAATTTAAGTTTTATTCTGGGCCGAATCTCAGGGGTTTTGCTACTTTTTTTTAGCTTAAACTTTATTTATCTGCTCGTCGGGTTAATCATAAATATATTTTTTAGCACACAACCTGTTGTTTGGCAGGCGTATTTAATTTATCCGTTTCTGCTCTCTCTGCCGGCAATTGTTTTTAGCGTTGGGCTTACAATGTTTTTAATGTACGTCATCCGCAATCAGGCTGTTGTTATAATTTTGGTCGTGGGTTTGTTAATTGCCTCGATCGATTTGCCCTATCTTGTCTTAGATGTCCTTGCTGTAAAACTACCTTTTATATACTCTGATTTTAACGGATTGAGCAACCCTGTGATTTTAATTTCACAACGTATGGGCTGGTTTATATTTGGGGTGATTTTAATGCTGCTCAGCATCCTTATGGTTCAACGATTGCCGCAATCAAATAAGGCGCGGGTTTTTATTTTTAGCGCTTTGGTGGTCCTTCCAATATTATGTGCAATCTCATTTTTTAATTATCTCAATTATTATCAAACAGGCCAGGCGCTTCGTGATACAATCTCGAACCAGTTAAAGTCCTTTTCTGAAAACGCAGATTTTCAGGTTAAAAGCTATGACATCAAGCTACGTCATGCAGGCAATCGAATTGTGGTAAATACAGAGCTTCGCATTGAGAATCGTACCAATCATTCATTGGATAGTTTGCAATTATTGTTAAATCCGGGGCTCAAAATAAAGCAGGTAAAACAAGCGGGCAAGATTGTCCCCTTTGGGCATGAGGGGCTTATTCTTAAAATTAGTCTGTTGGAAAAATTGGAAGTAGATAAATCTATCTTGCTGGAAATTGCCTATTCCGGCCATGTTGATGATCGCATCGCCTACCCGGATATTGCAGGTGAAGAAAGGCAGCAAACCAATTATATCTGGTTGTTCAGGTCTGAGCCACGCTTTGCATTTAACAATCCGGATTACCTGCGTTTGCCTCCATCATTATATTGGTACCCCAAAATTGGCCACGCCGGCCAGCGCGATTTGTTAAAGCCATTTTCCCGGTTTAATTTAGAAGTTGAAACCCGGGCTGGGTTAACGGCTGTTTCCCAAGGGAAGGTTATTGTCCTTAGTGAGAGTAAAACAAAATTTAAAAACAGGCAGCCCTTAAAAGAGATTTCCCTGGTCATCGGGTCCTATACAAAACAATCAATTTGGGCAGACAGTTTGGAAGTTGCCGTGTACTCGCTGGCGAAACATGATTATTACAAAGAATTTTTTAAGGAAATTGGTGATACTTTGCCGGAGCTGGTGGCAAGCATTATGCAGGATTTTGAAAATAAGATTGGTTTGGATTATCCTTTTTCCCGGCTAAGTCTAGTCGAAACCCCGATCCATCTATACGCCTATCAACGCAATGGGCGGGCGAATGCAGATTTATTGCAACCCGGGCAGGTTTGGCTTCCGGAAAACCTGGCAACTGTTTCAGCATCCTATTTTAAATATTTACAGCAACGCCGAAAACGTTTTGGAAACCGTGGCAACCAAACTTTTACCGATCTCGAAAAAGAGATCATGTTATTTAGACGGTTTGCCACAAATACCTTTACCGGGGCGCGAGGCTGGCGTTTTGGCGGTGGGGATATGGGCTCCTTTATTCCCGATCTGACTATTTACCCACTTTTTTTAAATTTTGTTTTAAAATTGGGCAGTGCAGAAAATCAGGGTTTTGCCATCGCGTTGGAGTCTAACCTCCGGCTATCTGCCTCCCCGGCAAGTTCGGAAAATCGTTGGGCCCTGGGCGCGCTTACCGATGCCGAAGAAGCAAATCTTGCCTTGGCCGATACAAGCCTGGATTATATTATGAAAACGGCCGACAGAGAATTAGTCAATAAGGTTTTGGCGGTAAAAGGGAGCTACCTTTTAAAAAAAATTGAGTATGCCCTGGGGAAGGAAAATTTTACGGGTTTTATGGCCAGTCTGGTACAGCGCCATCGCTTTAAAAGTGTACCGATTGATTCGATCGCCAGCACGTTAAAGCAAACATACCAATTTGATTTGGAAGATGAATTGAGGCGTTGGCAGCATGAAGATAAACTGCCCGGGTTTTTAATCGATGGCTTCAAAATTTATCAGATTCGGGACGGGGAAAGGTTGCGTTATCAGACTTTGTTTATAGTAAAGAATCCCACAGAAACAGACGGCCTTATCGAGGTTAGCTTTAGCTTCCCCGGTGAGGGACGCCGCCGTTTTACAGAAGGGCTGGCCGCAAATAATGAAAAATGGTTATTTGAAATAAAGGCAGGGAAGTCCAATCAAATTGGGATTGTATTGGATACCGAGCCACGCACAATCCGGGTAAACACACTTGTTTCCCAAAACTTGCCGGCCACCTACACTTTTCTATTTGATGACGCGCAGTTGCGTATTAATAAAAAGGCCATCGATGGCATTAGTGAAATAGATTGGAAAGAATTTGATGCAGTACAAAATAATTCCATTGTCGATGACAATAACAATGAATTTGGTTATGTGCAACCGCAATATCACAGCAAATTAAAAGAATGGGTACATAAAGGGGCCCAGAAAGAAAAAGAAGAATATGCTGGATTTAAGTCTTGGCGTATCCCAACCCA
This sequence comes from Calditrichota bacterium, assembly GCA_024277115.1. GTDB lineage: Bacteria > Calditrichota > Calditrichia > Calditrichales > J004 > JABFGF01. The sequence goes on along the minus strand of JAJRVW010000089.1, from coordinate 11,186 downwards.
ATGGCAAAAAATAAAATTTCCATCGTTGTATGGCCAGTTTGTACACTCGGCCTATTATGCGCGCAGCGGTTCCGGGGAGCGTAAGGCAACCTGGATGGTCGAAATCCCCAAAGATGGGGTTTACCAGGTTTTTATTCATGTACCGGATCGTAGTGATTTTAGATTGCGACGCCGTGGGGGCGGTTCTTTTGGCGTGCAAAAATATATTATTTATCATGCCGAAGGAGAAGATGAAATTGAGTTGGATTTTTCTGAAGCTGAGCCGGGTTGGAATTATTTGGAAAGTTATTTTTTTTAGAGGGCACGGCCAAAATTATTTTGACGGATGACAGCGATGCACGTATGATTGTTGCCGATGCCGTTAAAGTTGAGTTGGAAGAATAGCCGCATTAAAACTGTATGATTTAGGATCTTAAAAATTATGAAAGATAAAAATATGCGAAATGTTATAATATTAGTTTTGTCCTTTTTAATATATCTGCCGCTTTCGGCCCAGCAAATCATCAATTTTGATGAAGCCCTGGCCATTGCCAAAGAACACAGCCCCAATATCCGAAATGCCCGTTTAAACCTGGAACGCAACCAGGAATTGCTTAATGCCCAGGAAGCGGCGCTTAATTCGTATTTTAGTTTAAATATAGAGCCTTTTTCTTTTACCCGTAGCCGTAATTTTCAGGCATTGCTTGGCCGGTTTAATGATCGGGAAGAAAAACGATCCAGCGGGACGTTAACAATTTCGCAACCCATTTTATTAACAGATGGGACTCTGTCCCTGCAAAATACGCTTGATTATCGCGATACCCGCAGCGAGTTTCAGGGCGATATACGAAATAAGATTTATTCCAACAATTTGTTCATTTCATTTAATCAACCCCTTTTTACCTATAACCGGACAAAGCTGGCTTTGGAAGATGTGAAAGCTGATTTAGATTATGCCTATCTGAGCTATGTTATTAGTGAATTGCAACTGGAGCAGCAGGTTGCAAATGTTTTTTATCGTGCATATCAAAACAAATTGGCCTTACAGGTTAGCCGGGAAGACCTGGCCAATACGGAGAAAAGTTATAAAATAATTGAGAACAAAGTAAATGCCGGGCTTTCGGCAAAAGAAGAACTTTACCAGGCCGAGTTAAACCTGCTTACCAGCCGCTCTGCCATGCAAAATGGTGAAGTAACCCTGCAAAACTCTTTGGATGATTTAAAGCAACTTTTGGGTGTAGAGCTTAACAAAGATATATCAGTGGTTGCTACGGTTAATCAAAAAAAAGTGGCGGTATCACTCGAGCGGACAATTAAACTGGGTTTGGCTAACCGTATGGAGCTACGTCAGCGTGATTTGGATATTCGCAGTTCAAAAGCAAGTTTGGTGCGCGCAGCGGCCACTAACGAGTTTAAAGGAAATGTCCGTTTAAGTTATGGATTTACCGGGACAAACGAATCAGCAAATAAAATATTTGATAACCAGGATAAGAACCAGGATGTCAGTATTTCTTTTGATGTGCCCCTTTATGATTGGGGCGAGCAAAAATCGAGAGATAAAGCGGCGCAAATCTCGGTACAGACAGCGCGATTTAACCGTGAAGATGAAAAAATAAATATTGTTATCGGTTTAAGGAAATCATATCGTTCTTTGGAAAACCAGGCTTTGCAAATTGAGCTGGCCAAACAAAATGTAAAGATTGCCCAACAAACCTATGACATTAATTTGGAACGGTACAAAAACGGTGACCTGACCAGTATGGACCTGAACTTGTTCCAGAACCAGCTTTCCACTAAAAAGAATAGCTTGGTGGACGCGCAAATTAATTACAAACTTTTATTACTTGATTTAAAAGTACAAGCCTTGTGGGATTTTGAAAAAGACCAGGCGGTAAACGTAACACAAACCCCGAAATAATAAAACCGCTGCATTGGGTTAATTAATATTTTAGTGAAGCGGAACAATTTTAAAGGAGAATCACATTGAAAAAATCATGGATAATATTTTTGAGCTTAGCCTTTTTCTCGCTTTCCTGTGATGACGGTGCTGGCGACGAAGCGTTGGAAATTACAATCCCGGTAAATGTGAAGGAGTTGAAACGGGGCAAAATTATGGAATTTGTTTCATCTACGGCGGATATCCTGGCACAAAAAAAGGAGACGCTCCTTTCGCAGACAGACGGGTACTATCGGCTGGCAAAAAACCCCGAAAGTGGCCAACCTTTTCGCCCGGGGGATAAAGTGACCCAAGGCCAGGTGATAATCTTTTTAGATAACCCGGAATTTGAAAATAATATTGCTTACAACTCCAAAGAATTAACCTTGGATATATCCAAACGTGAATATGAGAAGCAGCAATCTTTATTTAAAAAGGGTGGGGTAACCCAACGTGAATTGATCAATGCTGAGCGTGCTTATATGGATGCACGATATGCATTTGAAAATGCAAAAATCCAATTGAATAAATTACGAGTTACTGTCTCGTTTGATGGTGTAATCACCAGCCTGCCTTATTACACAAATGGCGTGTATACTGCCGCCGGGCAGATTATGGCGGAGGTAATGGATTATAAAACTATGTATGCTGAAGTCGATTTTCCTGCTAAAGAACTGGGGCGGATTAAAAGTGGGCAATTTGTGCGCGTAACCCAATATAATTTACCGGGTGATACATTGATTGGAACCGTACAGCAGGTTGATCCTGCGTTGGATGTCCAAAGCCGTTCATTTAAAACTAAAATTATTGTGGATAATCCTAACAATAAACTACGTCCGGGTATGTTTGTAAAATTAGAAACGATTGTCGCTTCTCAGGACAGTGCGTTAATCATCCCGCAAAATGTAATTCTTTCCAAGCGTCGCGGTAAGACTGTTTTTGTAGTGGAAAAAAGCGCCGCGCAACAAAGGGTGATTGTTACAGGGCTTGAAAATGAAGAGAATGTAGAAGTACTCTCCGGATTAAAAGAAGGTGAACGGTTGGTAATTAAAGGATTTGAGACCCTGCGCAACCACTCCAAAGTAAAGATTGTAAGGTGATCAATTTGTTGGATGACAAATCAAACTTAACCTCTCCCGAGAAGGGAATTAGGATTCTTTATTGTGCGGGTTTGTCAAAAAATAATTAAGACTGAGAATAAAGTTCCCATACCTGTTGCAGCAAAGCGAAAATCCTCGATCTATCGGGAGAGGGCAAAGGGTAGTAAAGTTGTCCCCTAAAAGATAATCATTAAAAAAGAAAAATTATCATGAAATCAATCAGCGAATTCTCTGTAAAATTCCCCATAACGGTACTTATGCTGATCAGCGCAGTTGGCTTGCTGGGGCTTATTTCTTTCGAAAGGCTTTCTGTAGATTTGTTTCCGGATATGACCAATCCACGTATTTATATCGAGATTAAATCGGGAGAATTGCCGCCCGATGAACTGGAACGCAAATTTATTGATAATATCGAGGCGCTGGTGATGCGTCAACGAAAAGTCGTTTCCGTTTCTTCCATTTTGCGTGTAGGCCAGGGGCAAATCACTGTTGTCTATAATTGGGATGCCGACATGGATGAAGCTTTTCTTAACCTGCAGAAAAACCTCGCACGCTTTTCCCAAAACTCAGAAATTGACGAACTGAACCTTTCACAATTTGACCCCAATGGCGCGCCGGTTCTATTACTTGGTCTTTCCCACCCGGAAATAACGGATATGGATGCACTGCGCCGCATAGGTGACAATTATATACGAAACGAACTGATCCGGCTGGACGGTGTGGCGGCGGTGGAGGTAATTGGCGGAGAGGAAAAAGAAGTACGTATCGAGACGGAAGAACAAATATTAGATGCGTATGGTCTGAGCATAGCTGATGTAGCCGCTCGTATCCAAGCTTCAAATCTCGATATAAGCGGTGGCTCAATCGAGGAATTAGGAAAAAAATATGTGATAAAAGGGTTGGGCACCTTCGAAGATTTGGATGAAATCAATAAGGTTGTGGTCGCTTATAAAGGCCCTGATCAACAAGGGCAGGTACCCGTGCTTTTAAGTGATGTTGGACGGGTTAAATATGCCAATAAAAAGCCACAAAGCCTGGTAAAAATAAATGGCGTGCGCAGTGTTGGCCTGGCTATTTATAAAGAGACAAAATCCAACACTGTAACCGCAGTGGAAAGAGTAAATGAAGCACTGAAGAAAATAAAAAAGGCATTGCCGGGTTATAAATTTTCGGTGATCAGCAACCAAGCCAAATTTATCAACAGCGCCATCAACGAGGTGGAACAAAGCGCCATTTATGGGATTCTGCTGGCTGTACTGATCCTGTTTGTTTTTCTCCGGCGCGCGGGAACAACTATTGTTATTAGTCTGGCCATCCCCATTTCTATTGTAGCCACATTTAACCTGATGTATTTTAATGGGCTTTCTTTAAATATAATGACCCTTGGCGGGTTGGCCCTTGGCGCGGGCATGTTGGTGGATAATGCCATTGTTGTAATGGAAAGTATTTTCCGGAAATTGGAAGAAGGACTGGCCTTGAAAGAAGCTGCCATAAAAGGGGCAAGTCAAGTCTCGGGGGCAATTACAGCTTCAACAATTACAACGATCATTGTTTTCCTGCCAATTATTTATGTGCAAGGCCCTTCAGCAGAATTATTTAAGGCGCAGGCCTGGACCGTTGCTTTTTCATTGATTGCCTCGTTGGTTGTAGCAATTTTGGTCATCCCCATGTTGAGCAACTGGATTTTAAAAGAGGGGGTTCGGCAAAGTAAATCGATCCAATTTAAGGGCTATAAAGGCTTTTTGGAGTTGGTGCTTCAAAAACGCAAAACAGTTCTATTGCTTTCTGTGATTGCCGTACTGTTTAGTGCAGCCGCTCTTTTTTTTATGAAGAGCGAATTTATCCCTAAAGGAAAAAGCGCATCATACAGCCTGGAAATTTCTTTGCCGGAGGGGACAAATCTTACTTTTACCGATAGGTTTGTTGAAGGTTTGGAGAACGGTCTTTTGCAATCATTTCCCGATAGTTCCATTGTGCTTTATACGCAAATTGGAGAAATGCCATCCTCGGTGACGGGCAATACAAGCGAAACGGTGCAAAATGAAAATAGCGCTTTATTAAAGATACGTTTTACTAAAAATGAGGCATGGCAACCCAAGCATCTCTCCAGGTTTGTCTCAGCATATTTAGATTCCTTTGAAAATGTAGAATATCGCCTTAAGCCGGAAGGGTCCTCTTTAAATGCCACATTAGGAACAGATATAAGCGCTCCGTTGATGGTGGAGATCACAGGTGATGCCCAGGAAGAACTTAAGGTGTTGACAGAAAAATCATTACAGGTATTGAAAAAACTGTCCTTCTTAAAAAACATTGAGACCAGTGTTCAGGCAGGCAGGCCGCAAATTAATTTAGTGATCGATCGTATCGTGGCCGGTTATAATAATCTGAGTATTGAGCAAATTGGCAACCAATTAAAAGAGCTGCTGGCCGGTCAAAGTTCGGGTTCGTGGGAATATAATGGCGAACTGCGGGATATTAATGTTGCCTATCCTGATTTGACCTTGGCCGATCTAAAAAATGCATTTATATATAGCGGGGAGAAAAAAATTCCCTTAACCGATCTGGCCCGATTTGATATCATTGAATCACAACGCGAATTGTATCGAAGAAACCAAAAACGTATTGCTTGGATCAGCGCCGACTTTGATGAAAGTTTCGCACTTTCCGAGATTGCATCACAGGTAAAAGACGGTTTGAACAAAGTCGGTTTTCCTCCAAATTATACTTTTAAAATTACGGGTGAAGAGGAAAAACGGAGTGAGTCGTTTGCCAGTTTAAAATTTGCCCTAATCCTTTCCATCGTTTTAATCTATATGGTTTTGGCAGCGCAGTTTGAATCCCTGCTACACCCTTTCACGATTATTTTAACCGTACCTTTAGCGGCCGTTGGCGTAATTATTATTTTCTTTGTACTAAATATGCCGCTAAATGTAATGGCTTATATTGGCATCATTATGTTAATGGGCATTGCTGTTAATGATTCGATTATTTTGGTGGATGCCATTAATCAGCTCCGGATTAACGGCAGGGCACTTATTCCGGCGATTATTGAAGCGGGGCAATTGCGTATCCGGCCGATTATTATGACCAGCCTAACCACAATTTTAGCGCTCTTGCCACTCACGATTGGTTTTGGTGAAAGCGCTGCCTTACGTGCACCGATGGCCATCGCGGTTATTGGTGGGTTGGTTAGCTCCACTGTATTAACCCTAATTGTGATACCTTGTGTGTATTATTATGTGGAGAGGCTGAGGGTGGGTTTGTAATAGATTGACTTAAGCAATAATTAATTAAAAAAATATGACAAAAAAAATCACATCGTTCTTTCAGCGCAAAGTTTTAATTTCTATGCTATTTCTTGGCCTTTCGCTGATGGGCTATATTTCATACAAACAACTTCCATTGGAATTACTGCCGGTCATCGAGTTGCCGCAATTAATTGTGCAAGTATCTGCGGGGCGTGAAATGAACCCGGAGTATTTAGAGCGAGAAGCGTTGATTCCCCTGGAAAGTGCCGTTGGTATGCTGGAAGATGTGGAGAAAATTGAATCCCGCGCCGGTCGCCAGAGTGGCACGATTTATATCAGCTACAACCCCACTACAAATATGAAATATGCCTTCCTGAAATTGCAGGAAAAAATTGATGGCATAAAATCTTCATTGTCATCCGATTTTTTTGTGCAAGTTATAAAAATTGATACCCAGGACTTGAGCAATATGTTTATGAACCTTCAGGTTCGGGGCAGTGGCGGTATTGACAGAATCCGTACAATAATCGATAAAGAAATCAAAAAAGAATTTGAGTCTATTGACGGCATTGCAAATGTTGAGGTTTTTGGTGGCCGCTTAAGTGCGGTTAATATTGTGCTCGATAATCAACAAAGCGAGGCATATGGCATAACGCCCGGACAGGTGCGTTCACTTATTGCAAAATATCGGCAAAGTACAACATTTGTCGGGCAGGTAGATAATCATCAACTTAAAAATACAGTGAATGTGGTGGGTGATTATACGCGAATAAGTGAAATCGAAAATATCGTAGTGGATGCCCAACGCAACATTCTTTTAAAGGATATTGCCACGATTCATTTTGCCGTGCGCGAAGAGACATCGATAAGCCGGGTGAATGGCAAAGAAGCCGTAACTATGCAATTAGTGCGTGATACACAAGTCAATTTAATTGATCTTTCCCACGAAACGCAGCGGGTGATTGAACGCCTAAATAAAGAACTGGCATACCAGGATATTGAAATTGTTGTGCAATTGGACAGTGCGGAAGTTTTGGAAGATAATATTAACCTGATTATCCGCCTGGCTTTTTGGGGTGGTATTTTGGCCATTATTATTTTATGGTATTTTATGCGTAATTTGCGCCTGGTTCTGATTATTGCACTTACCATTCCTGTTTCGGTATTAACGGCTTATAATGTTTTTTATGCTTTTGATATAACCCTGAATAACCTTACGCTGGTGGGTATTGCCCTGGCTATAGGTATGTTGCTGGATAATAGCATTGTCGTTCTGGAAAATATTTATCGAAATGCCAGGCGAAATCCCGATTATCTTGAAGCAACAAAACAGGGTACCCGGCAAATGGCGCGATCGGTCTCTGCCTCAACTTTAACCACTATTGCAATCTTTCTCCCTTTTATTTTTGCAGATGAATACATCATCCGTGTAATTGGTTTCCAAATTGGCATCTCAATAATCTCAACTTTGTTGATTTCATTATTTGCAGCCTTGGTACTCATCCCGATGGCTGCTTATTTTTTTCTTTCCGGAAAAAAAGGCTCCGTTGATTCCATACAGTTCTCAGTGACATCGGGAAAATTTTTACCCTTTTATAACCTTATCCTAAAAACCATGTTGCGCCACCCGGCACGCACGGTAATAATCACCGTGTCGGTTTTTGTACTCAGTGTAGTTTGGGCATTGGTTTTGGGTATGACCGGCGCCGAAGATGTTGAGTTGGAAGATTTTAACTTGTATGTGACCATGCCCGAGGGCGATACGCTGGAACGTACCGATCTTGCTGTGCAGGAACTTGAAAAAAAGTTTACGGAGATTGAAGAACTTCAGGATGTAGTAAGTCAAATCTATGAGCAGGAAGCGGTGCTGACCCTGAAGTTGAAGGAGGATTATAGTGCGGTTGACGGTCGCAATATTGCCGAGGTTAAGGAATTTATAAATGAAATAACAAGCCGTTATTCTACTGCCGATGTGAGTTTTGAGCAACCCGAAAACAGCATGCGTTTTAGTGGACGCGGTGGAGGTCCTGCTGGGGCAATCAGCGGCGGCCTGATGTCTGCTTTGGGGATTACTAATAACGGTGGTAAAATTATTATTACCGGCAAAGATTTTAACATCATGCGCCTTTTTGCAGATGATGTGGAAGGTGCATTGGAGGATTTATCATCCATAGCGCGGGTGCGGAATAATGCCACCCGGCAACGCCCGGAACTCCATTTATTATTTGACCACGAGCAACTTTCACGTTTAGGGATTACTTTTAATGTCATCGCTTCCGAGCTTTCGTCGTTCCAAAATGAAATCTCCACCGGGCTTAGTTTTACAGACGGATTGGATGAATATGATATCGTCATCCGCAATGCCAACCTGGAACAAAAAAACCGTACAGACCTGGAGCAGCTAAATATTCAATCGCAAAGCGGCGCAGTTTATCCCCTTGGTCAAATAAGTGAACAGTATTTGGCAACAGGTAGCGCAGGGATTAACCGGGTTAACCAGGAGCGGCGCATTGAGGTAAGTTATAATTTTGTGAGCGAGATAAACAGCTCGTCCACCCTACTTGAGGCAGCACGGGAAGAAGTGGAAGATGCTGTTGCGTCTATTGTCCTGCCATCAGGTTTGGCCGTGCAAATTGAGCACGAAGATATTGAATTGGGCGACTTTAAATTTTTATTTATTGTTGCCTTTATTTTAATTTTTATGATCCTCGCCTCAGTTTTCGAATCTTTATTAAAACCTTTTATTATCATGTTTACAATTCCCCTGGCGGCCACCGGTTCGCTGTGGGCCATAATTTTTTCCGGTAATACAATCGCCAATGTGAATGTGCTGATCGGGCTATTAATTTTACTTGGGATTGTTGTCAATAACGGCATTATCCTGATTGATTATGCCCAGCAATTACGCCGCCGTGGTATGCGTATGGAGCGGGCGATACTACTATCCGGGCAAGCACGCCTTAGGCCAATTCTCATTACGGCACTCACCACCATTGTGGCTATGATTCCCCTCGCTCTTGGCGAAGAGCAATATGTTACACGTATCGCAGCTCCTTTTGCCATAGCAGTAATCGGAGGACTTTCATTAAGCACGGTATTCACACTTGTTTTTATCCCTACGGTCTATTCGGGTTTAGAGAACAGTTTAATTTGGCTTAAAGCGTTAAATCCGCGTATTAAAATAATTCAGGCTATCTTTTTTATAACCGGCGTTGTAGCCATTTATGTTTATATCGAAAGCTGGATTTGGCAGTTCGCCAATCTTTTTACCCTACTGTTTATTATACCCGGGACAACTTATTTTATAATAAATAGCTTAAGACAAGCACGATCAGATTATATCTCCGAGGGCGAGGAAATTACCATCAAAATAAATAATATTTATAAAATGTATGGTTTGCCCGGGCGCTTTATAAAAGAATGGAAACGTAAAAGTGCAAATACTTTAAATAGCGGAATGCATTTATCCTTTTGGCAGTTGATCCTCCGGGAAGTATGGAAAATAGTGCTTTGGATCTTCACGGTTTACTTTGTCTATTTTTATCTGGAATCCGGTTTTTGGATTGTATTGATGATGCATATTGTTTACGCTTTAAGCCTGCACTTGGCCAATAATCTTCTCCGAATGCAAAAAATAAAACAACCGGATTGGGTTCATGGTAGCGTTCTGTGGGGCATTCCTGTTCTAAATATTGTTTTCATATTCTTAAAATTAGATAGCCCGACATCGGCTGTTTTTATGTTTTTGATTTGGTCTTTTTTGTTGATTGTTTACAAGGGGGCGCAAAAACTTGAGGCAAAAAAAATAGACATAAATAAAATCAGTGGGCGCTTCGGTTTTGTCCGTAAACTTTTTTATCAACTTGTTGCCGTTTTTCCACTTGTAGGGAAACGTACACAACCTTTTACAGCTTTAGAGGGTGTATCGCTGTAAATTAAAAATGGCATGTTTGGCCTGCTTGGGCCCAATGGCGCCGGCAAAACAACGTTGATGCGGATTATTTGTGGTGTGTTGGAACAAAGCTATGGCACGCTTTCCATTAATGGCTATGATGTAAATAAGCACCGCGAGGAGCTGCAAGGATTAATTGGTTATTTGCCGCAGGATTTTGGTATGTACGAAAATCTTACTGCTGAGGAATTTCTTAATTATCAGGCTATTTTAAAAAACCTGCTCGATAAAAAAGAACGGCAGAAGCGTATTGAGTTTGTCTTGGATTCGGTTCATCTGAAAGATTCCCGTCATAAAAAAATCGGTTCTTTTTCCGGTGGGATGAAGCAGCGTGTTGGGATTGCCCAAACCCTTTTGCACTTACCACGGATTTTGGTAGTGGATGAACCGACTGCCGGGCTTGACCCGCGCGAACGAATCCGGTTTCGAAATTTATTAGTAGATTTAAGCCGCGATCGGGTGGTGATTTTCTCAACACATATTATCGAGGATATTGCCAGCTCATGTGACCGGGTGGCCATCTTAAACAAAGGCCGGTTAAATTATCTGGGTGTTCCACAGGGCATGGCTGATGAGGCAAAAGGTAAGGTATGGCAGGCACATTTATCGGAAAAAGAGTTTGAAGCTTTGGATGATACATTCAATATCATTCATCACACACGTATCGAAAATGAAATTCGTATCCGTATTTTGGCCGAGTTAAAACCAATGGATGGGGCAATAAGTGTTAACCCTACTTTGGAAGATGCCTATTTGTGGCTGTTGAAGAAGTAGGGAAAAACAATTCTAAGTTACAGGACATAAAAACATGCAAACCGTAAATAACGTCTTTCGACATAAGAAATGGGACTTAATTCTTCGAGGTTTTAAAAGAAAACGCCCCTTAATGTCATGCTGTAAGCATCTTTTCTTATGGTTTTCCAGAAAAAAGATTCTTTCAGAATGACATTTTCTAAAACTTTCTGTTACAT
>JAJRVW010000088.1 GCA_024277115.1 Calditrichota bacterium | reverse complement strand
TTTCTTTCACTAATCCTATATTTTGATTTTCTCTTTTTGCCATGTTTTTTCCTTTGTTTTTTTGGTCAAACTAAATTTAGGAAGGACATGGCAATTTTTCACATATTTGCCTTTTTACACAAATTTAAGGACGCAATCGATAATGCTGATTAATTAGCCTGCAAAAACCTTTCGTGATACTTTTTTTACATTCTACAAACACTGTACCGTGGTACGGGTTTTGTATATTAACCCACATGTTAAAACAACCGACGGTACAAGAAATAAATTATTTTGAAACCTTGTACCATGGTACAGAGAGTCTAATATTTAAAACAGCCCGACTGATAGAATTTAAGAGACCTTAATGGTCTCATGCTTAATAGAATTTAGAAATAACAAAAAGAGGAACTTAATTATGAACACATCAACCGATCCCGGAAAAAAAGAAAGGCGTACCATCGTTGGCGTAATTATAGCAGCTTTAGCGGCATCTGTATGTTGTGTTGGCCCACTCGTATTACTTGGCCTGGGTGTTGGCGGTGCATGGGTTGGAAACCTTACCGCGTTGGAACCATTACGTCCATATTTAATGACTTTGACCCTGGGCGTTTTAGGCTATGCCTTTTATAAAATATACAGGCCCAAGGCAGAAGTGTGCGAGCCGGGCAGTTATTGCGCCAACCCAAAATCGGATAAAATTAACAAGGTTACATTATGGATCAGTACTCTTTTTGTTCTGGGACTGTTGGCCACGCCATACATCGCAGAAGAACTCGTGGCCAATGAGAATGCGGAAACAGATCGGCTGATTGAACAAATGGCCCGTTTGAAACAGATCACCCTGGACGTACCCGGCATGAATTGTCCGGCTTGTCCTTTCACGGTTCAGAAAAGTTTAAAAAAGCTGGATGGCGTTGTATCGGCCAAGGCAACTTTGGAAGATAAAAAAGCCGTAGTTATTTATAACCCGTCACAAGTCAGTTTGGAACAAATGATCGAAGCAACTACAAATGCCGGCTATCCATCTACAAAAGAATAAGAAAAGAAAGGTTTTCTAACGTGAACAAAAAAATATGGGCCATAAAAACAACAAAAGGAAATTACCTTTATCCGGTTTTCCTGGTTCTATCGCTTCTGCTTCAGACACAAGCCCATGAGCCACTTTTTGGGTTGGGGCCACACACTATTTATGAAGGCGGGTTTGCAATTGAATCTGAGCTTGAAACAAGTGATGGCAATCCTGTAAACCAGCTTGAACTTTTGTATGGCATCACTCCGGATTGGGCCATAACACTTGCCCAGCCCTACCGGATCAAAGCCAGTGATTTTGGCCGAATAACTCTGCGTACAAAATACCGTTTTTTTCGCAATGATATGAAAGGGGCAAGCCAGCAAGCCGCCTTCCATGCGGGCGTTTCTTTTCCGGAAAGTGATGGCCTGATTGATGTGGCCGATTATTTTGGCGGTCTCTCATTTGGCTACGAATCCCGTCGCCACTATTTTTTTGCCTCGGCATTGTACCGGATTAATAATTCTATCGGCACTCTTCAGCGTGGCAATGTAATCCGATACGACATCGCCTACGGCATACGGCCCTGGCTGTTGGAATATCTCCAACCGGACCCAGTATTTCTAATTGAGCTAAACGGGGATACAATTGCAAAAAATACGATCAGCAACACGGATGTCTCAAACAGCGGTGGAACAATTATAAGCCTGTCGCCCGGCCTGCTGTTCAGTTACAGGAATATTATGCTGAAAGCCGGGGTAAAAATCCCCATTATTAACGGATTAAACGGGTCACAAAAGCTACCAGCCAACGAATATGTTTTGGGCCTGGAGTTTCATTTTCCACCCATTTATTAAATTTTAGGAGAGCTGATTATGAAGAATCCGAAATTGGTTTTAAGTTTAATTTTCTTAACACTTACGCTGTTTGGCGCAACGCTTTATGCGGGTGACGACGATACAAAAAAACTTAAAGGCGACAATATCCAAATTGAGGTTGATGGGATTTCTTGCCCATTCTGTGCCTATGGCCTGGAAAAAAAACTAAAAGCCCTGGACAGCATAGATCAACTTGATATTGATCTTAACGAAGGGCTTATAAAAATCACCTTAAAAAAAGGCAAAGAGATAAGCCAGAAAGATGTGAAAGAGAAGGTTGCCGAGGCCGGGTTTACCTTACGAAAACTCATCGTCGATGGCAAAGAATATGAGATAAATGAACAAGAAAGCGACAGTAAATAATGCGTGAAAAAATTGTCAGCTTCTTTACACTTTTCACATCAACGGGCACGTTATTGTGTTGCGCCCTGCCGGCAACATTGGCGGCTATCGCTGGCGGGACGGTGGTTACCTCATTAATAAGCGCCGTGCCCTGGCTTGTACCTCTTTCTCAAAATAAAGAGTGGATATTTCTTATTGCCGGCATTTTGTTGATTATCAACGCTGTCTTTACCCTTCGGCCACAAAGTAAATTAGCCTGTGCTATTACCGGAGGTGACGGTTGTGAAGTTGCCGGGCGTTTTTCCAAAACCATGCTCTATGCCTCTTTAATTATTTATTTTATCGGGCTCTTTTTTGCCTACCTTTTAACACCCATTTTACGGTGGATGGACAGTTTATGAAAGAGGATAAACCTCTTAAATAATACAAGGAAATAAAATCATGAAAATAAAAACGCTACAGCTCGATATTAAAGGGATGACCTGTGACCATTGCGTAACGGGTATCGAAAATAAACTTACAGCAGATGGCATAATCGATAAAAACGTAAGCTATAAAAATGCCGGCGCTCAAATCTCTTATGATGAAAATAAGATCAGTAGCGCAGAAATTACAAATCTGGTAAACGGGATTGGCCCTTATAGAGTGACCGGTTCTTCAGAGGCAGAAGGAAACGCTGAGAAAGAAAATCACCTGATTATTATCGGCGGTGGATCGGCGGCTTTTGCTGCCACAATTGAAGCCCGGGAGCAAGGCGCTAAAGTCACCATGATCAATGACGGGCTGCCTATCGGTGGAACCTGTGTAAACGTGGGTTGTGTCCCGTCAAAAAACCTGATCCGTGCGGCAGAGGCTATACATAAGGCCAACAACAATCCCTTTCCCGGTGTGGAATCAAACGGGAAATTGACAAATTTTAAAGATTTAATTAAACAAAAAACAGACCTGATCCTCGATCTGCGCCAACAAAAATATATTAATGTTGTCAAAGATATGGACAACTTCCGTCAGATTGAAGGAAGGGCAAAAATTACATCAGGCACCTCGGTGGAGGTAAATGGCGAAATGATTTCCGGCACACATATTTTGGTGGCAAGCGGCGCGCGACCACTAATCCCCGAAATCCCCGGCCTGCGTGATGTCCCCTTTTTAACAAACGAAGAAGCTTTTGAGCTAGATGAACTGCCAGAATCCATCATCGTTTTAGGTGGCCGTTATATTGCGCTGGAAATTGCCCAGATGTTTGCACGGCTTGGCAGCAAAGTTACAGTTTTACAAAGATCAGATCGAATATTGCCAACAGAAACAGCCGATTTAACAGAAGCGCTTAGCAGTTATTTTGAAGACGAGGGCATCAAAATTGTAACGGGAAATAATTTTGTAAGTATTAATGAAAATGATGAAAACATAAAGGTTAATTCAATTATAAATGGTGAATCACAAATCTTTAGCGCCAAAAAATTAATCATTGCAACAGGCCGCAAAGCCAACACAACAAACATGGGGCTTGAAGAAACGGGCGTTGAGTTGAACCCGTCCGGTTTTATAAAAGTTGATGATTACCTGCAAACAACCGTACCCACAATTTTTTCTGCCGGGGATGTTTTAGGTGAAAACATGTTTGTTTACACTGCTGCCTACGAAGGTAAAATGGCAGCCAACAACATGTTCAATCCCATAAAAAAAGAACGCGATTATTCGGCATTGCCCTGGGTTGTTTTTACCGATCCACAGGTTGCCGGGGTTGGCCTGTACGAGAATCAGGCCACCGAAAAAGGTATTGAAGCTGAGGCAACAACCTTGCCATTAAGCCATGTACCGCGCGCCATTGCCGCTAAAGACACACGTGGCTTTATAAAACTAATCCGCGATAAAAAAACAGATAAATTAGTCGGCGCCCGCATCCTTGCCCCGGAAGGTTCCGAACTTTTAATGGAGGTTACCCTGGCCATAAAATTTGGCATCACAACCGCACAAATCAAGGAAACCTTTCATCCTTACCTCACATTGGGCGAGGTATAAAACTGGCAGCTATAACTTTTACTAAGAGCGTTGAAGAACTTAGCTGTTGTGCAACTTAGCTTTAGAGATTGATTAAAAAACCGATTCAATAAAAAGAAGGAGAAATAGAATGAACATATTAAAAACCATTTTGCTAAGCGTGGTTGTCCTATCCCTAAATCTTTTTGGGCAGGATACAAATAAGAGCGCCAAAACATCTTACGAGATTACTTTTACGGTAAATGGCATGACATGTGAAGGATGCGTCGAGAATGTACAAAACACCTTAAAAGCAGTAAAGGGCGTGACCGGCTATGACGTCCAGCGCAAGGAAAACCGTGCTATTGTAGAGTTTGACCCAAAAATTACAAATGCCGATAAAATTGAAGCTGCCCTGAAGAAAACATCGTATGAGATAATAAAAGAGAAGAAAGACACTGAGGCGACAAAGAACAAATAAGTCTACATGATTAAGCTTTTCCGGCAGTAAATAATCCAAAAGGCTTATTTTAAGAATCTTACCTTTTTACAACCCTCTAAGAAAAATTACTACAAATCTAAAAGGAAGAGTGGGACCAACTAATCCCACTTTCTTCCTTGTCTCTCATGGAGGTCGTAAAATGAGAGACTTATATGTTCTTCTTAAAAAAAAAAGAGAGCGGTAACTACTCCGCTCTCTGGGGGTGTAGGGAAGGTCCCTGGAGGTATATAGAAGTTTTTAAAAAATTGTTAATCATCCACAATGCGGACATTTGGGTTCTTCATTTTTATGATTCGGTTTTTTAGCGGCAAAACCAAAACTTTTAATACTGCCACGTAATTTGCTTAAAATAAAAATAAGTGTGGCCAGCAATGTGAGTAAAATTATTGTTTGTTCAAGAACCGAATACATGTTTTTTACCTTTAATGTAAAAATTTATATCATCTGCTTTTTGAGGGGCAACTTGTTTTAATACAACTTTTATCGGACTTAATACCACACATCGAACAGCGGTTGTTTTTTTTATTATTGTAAACAAATACAAGGGCAAAACCGAATGCAACAAAAACCAACGAGGTAAAAAGAATATTTATTATAATGTTTTCCATGATATGCGCCTGGACTTGTTTTTAACTTTACGTGTATTAAAAGCAAGATGCATGCCAAACAAATTTATACATAAAAACAGTGTTTATACCGGCCTCCCATGCCACAATCCTTTTACGTACGATCAATTTGCAGAATATCCTACATTTTAGTGTAGACTATTCTATACCTCTGCATATTAAAACTTTAGCCCCGTCGTTAGTAAGTTCATATTCTGGGACAGGTTATTATATTGGAAGCAAAAGTTAAAACCGAACTCTACATTAAAGATCGGTGAAAACTTTATACCAGCGCCAACTTTCATCTTATTCGATTCGTCAAAAAACAGGGCGTCATATCCCGGCAACTTTAATGATCCAATATTATAATTGCCTGTTCCGGTCCTAATTTTAAAAGACTCAACACCTATGTTTATTAAAGATTGTCTTTTAAATGGTTGAAAAATTAAACCATAATTTGCATTAATATTTTCATCTCCAATTTTTTCCGCAGAGACCAATACCTGCAATCTATCTTCTATAAAATCCAACGGCTGCCACACAACACTTGCTCCCAATCGGTCATTTAGCAGAATTCCATTTTGTCTTCTTTTTGGCGCACGATCTAAGATTTTCTGATAGACAGCCCCCAAACGCACGTTTTTTGAAAATGAAGAATAAATACCCAGGGTCATTTCCCAGTTTTGGGCCTTCTTATCGTAATTATCCAATAACATGCTATAAGAGATATGTTTTAAACCGGCACCTAAAGAAAACCGTTTTGCCTTGTAGGCATAGTTCAGGTCAATATTTGTATAATAATTTTCGGAGTAGCGCAAGCTGTAACTTTCGCCATCATAAATTTCACTTAAGGGGATATTCATCCCAAAAACACCAAGCCCCAGGTAGTGTGATTCATTAAGGGGAATTACAAGCGCGGAACTGAAATAGCGGAGTGAATAACCGTTGATCAGGTTGGAAAAAAGTACTTCGCTTTTTTTATTATTAGTCATTAATGCCGGGTTTATAAAAACATCCCCCGCTCCGATTGGAAGGGCTTCATTGGGGCCACCGATAAGTTGTGTAAATGTATCCAACGATGGAATGGAACTGAGACTACCTTTTCCCTGCCCGTATGTGCCCGGCAAGTACATAAAAAAAATCAGTAGAAAAAGTTTTATCATTAAACCCATCTCAAGCCCATCCACACAAAAAGTGACTATCGTTATTTTAGATCATCCCATTGGCAACCCTGATTGATTCTACTTTATAAATTGCAAACGGTGTACCAGTAAAGTGTATTTTTTACAAATAGTTGATTTTATAGGACTTAACAAAATTACAGATTGCTCATTTTGTATAAAGTGTAGATTATTATACAGGTAATTGCAGGATTCGAACGGACAAAATTTTTCTCTCTGCAAATAAATGAAGAGAGAAAAGGCCTATAATCAAATTGTGAGATTTCTGTCATAAATAGTTAAATACGTGTGAGTGAATGCGTACAGTTTTCCATTATACTCATTTCATAATTATTAGAGTGATCACTTAAACCACAAACACATCACACATTTAAACGACCACTTTTACACGTACACATAGAAAAACACATTTAATAGATGTTCACAGTTTTCAACCAACAAACATATTTAGGAGGATATATGATTTTTACATTCATCAAAAAAGGGAGTCTTCTTTTTCTTGGACTTGCTTTTATACTATCTTGTTCGGACGATAGTACCAGCTCTAAAACCTCAAACGAGGAACGCGTTACAACAGCTTCATATAATGATATAGTTGAGTTTAGCGGATCAAAAAGCACAACAACGGGAAAAGTATACGAAGTTTTACCCGGGCCAGCGGTAATGAACCCTGCCATGAACCCAACCCCCTTTTCTGACAATATAAATACCACAGAAGGCTCTTATACACTTAAAGTGAGCGATACGGATGCAGGCGATTCGCCAAACTCACAAGATGCTGCAACAGAGGTAAGCATTATGTTTACCGGAAACAATGGCACAAAGTATAAAATTGATAATATAAATATTATCCATAAGGAAAACGGTACCGGAGACCATACTTTTTATGGCGGGGTTGGCCTTAATAAAATGATGCATGGCAATACGTCTATTGGCAATAATTTAATGCCAAAAATGCTGGCATACATTACGCTTTGGGGTCTTGCAGACCTTAAAGATGCCAACACAGGGGCTGTCTTGGCAACCAACCGGGTTATCCATGTTATGACGGCCACCAATGTCCGTGATGAAAATTTAGGTATGATCCCTTCCGCAGAAACCGATTCGTCAGATCACAATTTTTGGAAAGCGCAAACACATGTTATTTTACCACCACAAGATATGCAGGGCAATATGGATCCGGTACCGGGTACAAACCATGGCTTCTTACACATGATGTTTGAAGATGTGGTATTATTTGATTCTAACCGAGACCTCTCATTGGCTTACGAAATACTGCCTGGCCCTGCAGCCATTAATCCAGCGATGAGCCCAACACCCTTTTCTGACAGGATTGGTCTTGCCAGTGGATCTTTAACACTTAAAACCAATGATGTGGATGAAAATGACTCCGAGCAATCTGAAGACAGTGTTGAAGAATTCGCGCTTCGTTTTGAAAGGCTTGATGGAACCGTTTTTACCATGGATGCCATCAATATTATCCATAAAGCTGAGGGAACGGGCGACCATACTTTTTTTGGCGGCATTGGCTATGATAAAGAAATGCACGGTGATACAGGAATCGGAACCGGCCTGATGCCAAAAATGCTGGCCTATGTTACTTTGTGGGGCATTGCCGATCTAAAAGATGGCGCTGGAAATGTTTTGGCAAGCAACCGCCTGGTACATATCATGATTGCCTCACGCGCCAGGACAGAGAACCTTGCCTTAATAACCGATTTAAGTACGGACCAGACAGACCACAGCGCGGATAAAATGGAAGCCCACGTTATCCTTCCGCCACAGGACACGGCAGGTAATATGGATCCCGTTGCCGGTACAGGCCATGGATTTTTACATCTAATGTTTGAAGAAGTTACTTTGCAAAAATAGAATGCCGAAAGCTAAAAGCCCATGTACCGAGTGTATATGGGCTTTTTTTATATCTACTTAATTTTTTAACAAACGCCCATCTTTAAGCTGAATATTTCGCGTTGTAAATTCCAGATTTTGCTCATCATGGGTAACCATTACAATGGTTTGGCCTTCTTCATTTAACTGCTTAAACAACTGCATGATAACATTGCTCGTGGCCGTATCCAAATTGCCTGTTGGCTCATCGGCAAGAATAAGGGGAGGCTCGTTAACCAAAGCCCTGGCAATGGCAACCCGCTCTTGCTCACCACCACTTAATTCATTCGGTAATCGGTTTGCCTTCCCTTTCAGCCCAACTTTTTCCAACATGCGGGTCGCCATTTCATTTTTGTCCGATTGACTTAAATTACTTATGGCCAATGGTATCATCACATTTTCCTGAACCGTCAAATAAGGCAACAGATGGAAAGACTGAAAAACAAACCCAACGTACTCTTTTCTAAAATCTGCGCGTTGTTCTTTGGATAACCCATAAATATCAATCTCATCGATCACAACCGTTCCTTCAGCCGGGTGGCTTAAGCCGCCAAGCATGGTTAGCAGCGTACTTTTCCCTGAGCCGGAACTGCCTGTTACCGCAACAAATTCACCCAATTCAATATCCAGGGAAATACCATCAACCGCATTTACCTTTTCATGGCCGGTTTGGTATGTTTTTACAAGCTCGTTAATTTGTATCAAATTCATTTTTTATCCTAAACCAAGTTTAATATTATTTCTTATAGCGATTGCAACGCCACGGTTGGGTCTAACCGTGATGCTTTTATTGAGGGATACAGACTGGCGCTCATCCCAATGATAATCGAAATCATTAACGAAATTGAAATCATGTTTATATTAATTGATATGGCCACCGAATCGGCACCGATCATTGGGGCCACATAAATAGAAACCACCCATCCTAAAAAATAGCCTATAATCCCCGCGACACTACTTATTAAAAAAGCCTCCTGTAAAATTATCTGGATTATATGCGACTGGCGATAACCGATGGCCCTAAAAATACCGATCTCTTTTTTTCTTTCGTTTACGGATGCGCTCATCGATGTAAACACAATCAGCCCGGCCACTAACAAAATTACTATCGAAACACCGATCGAAAATTGCTCGAACTGCGCAATTGATTTCATTTTTGTCTTAATCGTTTGCTGGATGGCCGTAACTTTAGCGCCCGGTAGCTGCTCCGATGTTTGCGCCACAATATCTTCGATGGGACAGTCGTAACACAAAGCCGCTACTTCGATCAGGCTGATTTCGGACCCTTTGTTAAATAATTGCTGTGCGCGGCCCAGGTCAATTAGAACAAGCTGATCATCCTGTGAGCCGTTTTCTTCCAGGATTCCTTTTATTTTAAATGGAACACCATTAATCAAAATGGCCTGGCCGAGGCTAAGGTTTAATTTCTTCTTCACATCGGCTCCAATAAGGGCCTCATCTTTTTCCTTTGGTGTAGCCCCGATTATTATCCACCATTTTTTAAGGGCCAGTTCCTGTTCAAAATCCACGCCAACGACCATCACTTTTTTTTGCTGGATTTCAGCGACATTTAATAATTTAGGTGAGATAATCTTGATATTATCTTTATTTTTTATCTTGCCAATTTTTAATATATCACTTTCTTGCAAAGGTTTTACATCGAAGGCAACACCCGAAACAGACATACCACCATACGAAAGAGAAAGTTCGTCCGATTGTGGTACGATTAATATATTTGCCCCAAACTCATCAAGTTTATTGGCAATATCATTGTTCATAGTTTGCGTGATATTTAATAAAATTATCACGGTGCTGATGGCAATAAGCAAACCCACCAACAAAAACAACATCCGTGCTTTACGGCGCCAAAGGCTATTAAGCGAAATATTATACAGTTTCAATTTTTACTCCTTAAATCCGGCGCTGCCATCCGGCCACAATAGATTCATCAATTTGGATTTCATTATCTACAATAATGCTTGGAAGAGCATCCGGTGGATATTTTTGGCACGAACCATCCAACCCGCTCAAATTATCCAGCTCCCAGGTTGTACCGCAGGAGTTACAAACCAATTTCTCCCCACGGATATGAAATGAGGTGGAGTTACACGGCTCGCACATACTAATGGCCGTTACAACTTTGCCCTCACCGGAAATGTACGCTAAGAGCGGTGTATTTAAATTATTTGACGCATAGTTAAATTTTAAAAACTTTTCCTTTTTGAGGGCATCTAGAGGGATTATAATTTTACCATCACGAACGGTGGCTTTTGTAAGCGCCATTCGCTTAGGTGCATCTGGATAATTAAATGCCTTTGTAACAACCGGTTGTTTTTCTATGATTGGATTGGCCCGGGAAGGCAAGCTGTTAAAAAATGCAACAAAACCGAGTATACCCAATACACCAAGTATGGAATAAATCATTCCCTTATTACCTGTTGTATTTTTTTTATTACCTAAAACTTTTTCCCGTTTTGTAGAAAAATCAAGTTTCTTTTCTGTTGTTGAACCACCGATCTGATTACCACAATTTGTACAAAAATTTGCTGTTTCATCGAGTTGGTTTCCGCAGTAAGTGCAAAATATTGCCATTTCTATTCCTCCTATCTTATTCTGTTTCCGTAGCGTGCTTCTACAAGCTGGATTATATTTTCTTTCGAGTATGATGCTTCCGCTATTTTCTGGTCTATAAATTTTTTCACCTCGGTTGCCCCACCCGGGTGGTTACAATTACAATCTTTTAATTCATCGATCTGGCATTGGCCGCACGTGCAGGCAAAACTGGAAATAATGGATAAGCGGTCCGAAAACAAGGCTGGCTTTATTACATTCTTTTTACCCAAAATATCCAACCCTGGCGCAAGCGGGTTATTTTGTTTTGCATCCAACCTAAATTTGCCCGGGCCATATTTGCCTTCAAACTCGGGTTTTATCCATCCATATTTTGCGTTAACGGCTTTGATTATTGTTTCCTGATCCTGATTGTTTTGCAGGCCGTTACGGATAAAGTCCCTCTGCATTTGAGCTACGTTACACGTGCAGGTATTTAAAGGCTGTTCGCCACATGTACCGCACTAACAAATAAACTTGGACGCGATATCCAAAACAATGGCTTCTTTGGCAGGGTCGGCCAGTTTTTGCTCATTAAAAGGCCGAGGGGTTTCTACCACCGGGCGGAGAGCTTGCGGTTTATTGTCGTTGGATAAAAATAAATAAACGACCACTAGCGCAATGGCTATTACTGCAATTGTCAGCGGCTGTACTGATTTGGTTTCGGGAGTATGTTTTTTTTCCCGCCGTACCCTGTTCTGTTGTTTTTGCTTTAGTTTGGGCGATATCTTTTTTTCACCAAATGCTTCACCGCAGTTAAAACAAAATTTTGAATCGTTACTATTTTTAAAACCACAACTTGAACATTGTTTTTTATCCTGATCTAATTGCAGGTTTGTCCCGCACTCATTACAAAATTTGGCCGATAAATTATTGGCTGCCTCACAGGCCGGACATATTTTGTTCTTTTCCATTTTTATATTCCCATCTTAAATTGAAGTTTTTAATTCCATTGTACGTCTTCTCATGGCAAGTAATGTGCCAAGGGTCAATAAGATCGTGCCAAGCCAAAGCACGCTCATCAACGGCTTGTTGCTTACCTCCACAACAACCTGATTTGGCGTTTCTTTTATATCTCCTTCTTTAAGCCACCCGTCAAAAGAAAGCTGGATACTTTTCTTTTCCGGGTTTATACCGCTTAGTAATATTTTTCCCGGTGTTCCTTGTTCATCCCTCTTTGGCAATTGCGCCGGTTCGTACTCCTGCTCCTTGCCCCGTAATACGATGGCGGGTTTTACCTCAAAAGATTGCGAACCTTTTGTAAATTGAATTACTGCCGCTACTCGAAATTCGCCATTTTCCTGCTGATGCGTATCCATATCAAATGTGCTAAAGCGAACATCATAACCGGCAAATTTCTTTTTTTGCCCCTTGGAAAGGGTTAAAAGGTTAGCCTGCTCTATACCCACTTTATCTATCACCTGTAGTGGGGAGATATATAAATCATTTAAAAAATTTTCTTCCACATGCGGCTCGCGCATTTCGCCCTGTGTATAGCTATTTTGGTACAGATGTGGGTTAGCCATAAATTTGGAGTTTCCATTTTGGACTTCAATTAAAACACCCGTTTTACCACCCGGCTCCTGAAACTCCCCTTTATAAACTAAATCATTTCCAAGCACATTTTGCAGGGTGTCTTGGGTTAAAATAACCCGTTCAGATTTGTCAAACACACCCGAAACAATAATCCCGATAAACATTAAAGCAACGCCAACATGCGCTATAGGGGCAACAATCAGGTTCCAGCCAAATCTTATATTTTTTATCAACATCATAAAATTACTGACCAACGCAAATACAGCAGAAACCAAAAATAAGATATTTAGTATCTTTTCCATCCCAAAGCTTATTGCTATTAAGGCAGCAACAATGGCAATAGAAACAGACAAAACAAGTTCAGTTATTATTTTTTTTAGTCCTTCACTTTTCCATAATAAAACCGGTGCAATACCCAGCGCTACCGACATCAATATCCCAATAGGTAAGTTGACGATATTATAAAAACTTGTTTCAACCTGTGCCGGGCGGCCCAATAAATTTGTGATGAGAGGTGATGACGTGCCGAGTAGAATAAAGAATGCGCTTGTAACCAGGATTAATACTGTAATCACCAAAATATTTTCTTTAGTGAGGGAATCAAAAGAAATTTCGACAAAGGGAATTTCGTTTTTTCTTTGATATAGTAAAGCCAGACCAAAAGACAACGACCCAATTATATAAAGGGTTAAGTAACCGTTTATTCCTAAATCCTGAAAGGAATGCACGGAAAAATCGGCAAGTACACCGCTGCGTGTCAGGAAGGTCGCATACAGTACAAGCACAAAACTAAAAATAGCCAGGGCAAAATTAGTTTTTTGAAACCCACCCCGGAAGCGGCTTATGAGCAAACCATGAAAAAGGGCCAAAACAGAAAGCCATGCAATCAGGGAAGAATTCTCTACAGGGTCCCATCCCCAGTAACCGCCCCAACCAAGTACCTTGTAAGCCCAATAGCCGCCAATTATTATCCCGGCCCCCATTGTAATAGACGCGAACAATGTCCAGGGAAAAGCAATTTTTATCCAAGATTTATACTCATGGTTTAATAGGGCGGCGATTACTATTGCAAAAGGAATGGTTGTAGCTGCATAACCTAAAAACAATATTGGAGGATGTATGACCATCCAGGGGTTTTGTAATAATGGATTAAGCCCGGCGCCTTCAACAGGAAAAGAGCCCGAAAGTACAAATGGCCCGGCTTTGATTAACAAAAGAAGAAATGCAATCTGGACGAGGTTTATCGTTAACATTGCACCTGACTCAAGTTTTCGGGCATAGTGTATAAAAACGGTTCCCATTAACGCAAGCATTAAGGCCCAGAAGAGAAACGAACCTTCCTGCCCAGCCCAGAATGCAGAAAACAGATAGCCGGCACTTAGATCGCTTGATGTATAGCGATAAATATAATCTACCTGAAACTGGTGCGTGAAAATTAAAACCCACAAATATATGGAGGCCACACTTATCATGCCGGTCATGGCAAAATACCCCAAACGGGCTTGTTTAATGTTATAGGTGAGAATATCCTTTTGTAGCTTTTGAGGTTTGGAATGCTTCTCTTCCTGATAAACCTGAAAATAATACCATGATGAATAGATCATGGCAATAAGTGATGCATAAATGCTAAAAATACCAAATTTCATTTCATTTCCTTTCAATCAAAAAATTAAATTAGTATGCTGTTTTTTCTTTCTGAAATTTTGACCAGAGAACTTCACCCGTCGTTGTTTTAATTAAACTTAAGCTTAACTCTATCCTTTTTTCCTGCTTTGAAATATAGCCAGTAATAAAACCTTCTACCCCAATTAATTTACCAATACTAATGGCACTTGTACTATCAATTGTGCCACTAATTGACAGGCTTTGCTCTGCCAGTAATTTATCCAGATGTTCACGGGATATAACCTTATAGGAAGTATTGTTTACCAGGTTGGTAATAATTTTTTGTCGGATATTTTCCGGGTCGATAGAAGTAGAGTGCGTTTTAAGTTTCCATACTGCAATGGTTTTTATTTTAATGCCATCCTTATTGGAAAATTCAAGAACAGCTTTATCAATCATCTCATCTAAAATTACAGATTCGCTTTGGGGCTTCTCTTGCTTTAACGACAAACTTGAAGATCTGTTTTTACCATGCATGCCAAACATCATGCACGAGGAAAGAAAATTCAGACCGACAATCAAAATTAAAAAGCGGCTTGCCATCTTCAAGAATGTTTTAGAATATATAGGGCTTAAATTTTTCATTTTTACCTTTCACTTTTTATAATAACAATTCAGACTTGCCTATCTGCTTTACAAATTAAGTGCCAGTTTTCACAAACTAAATAAACACCGTCTTTATGAGAGATATCTCATGATCCTAATCATAAATACTTTAAAGTAGTAGACTATTCTACAAGCTCTTGTTGAATATCATACTATTTGCCCCGATACCGAAAATTTAAATACCCGGGATTTTCAATTAAGATCATTCCAATTAAAAAAAGAATCGTAAATCTTTAACCGATTTAAAGATTCATGCAAGTGGTGTTTTATAAAAGAGATAGGGCTTGTTCCCGGCACGGGTTAAGTGGTTTTACTTCACCCTCACGCATAATCCGGGGCTAAGCGGTCGGCATACTCAAAACGATCCGTTTTTTTCTTCTGGCATGTTATTTGTGATCTGTTCAAGCAAATGAAATACTTACCTATTTAGTATGTTTAACAAGCCTAAAGGAGATCGAGATGAAGATAATTATGCGTTTATCAGTAGCTTTTATACTCAGTTCCATTATTATTGGTTGTTCTACAATACAACCTGGAAACCTGGGTATAATGTGGAGGCCATGGAGCTCCGGGCTGGATGGCGAGACCATATATAAAGATGGCATTGTGTGGCATTGGCCTTGGAATGATGCCCTGGAATACGACACACAGTGGAAAGATTACGATGAGGAAGTGGATATCTTAACCTCCGACGACCTGCACATGGCCGTTACGGTTTCCGTTATACTCCGTCCTATACTTAACGAACTATATCTCCTTGCAGTAGAAGTTGGCCCAGACTACTATGAAAGGTTGGTAAAACCCGAGTTTTTTACGATAACCAGAAATGTTATGGCCAATTATATCCATACCGATTTACCTGAAAATAGCCCTAAAATTGAAAGTGAAATTTTAAACTCCCTGCGTAAACGACTTGAAGGCAAACACATAGAAATTGATAATATAACTTTGGACCATATAATGTATTCGCCATTAGTTACAAAAGCATCAGACAAAAAACTTGCTACAAAGCAACTTTTGGAGCAAAGGGAATACGATGCTGGAATCGCAGAAAAAGATGCTGAAATTCAAAGGATCAGGGCCCGTGGACAAAGAGATGCTCAGGCTATTATCGATGAAGGGTTGACAAAAAAGTACCTGCAGTTTAAGTCCCTCGAGGTACAAGAGGCCCTGTCAAAAAGTAGAAATGCAAAGTTTTTCTTTGTCCCATTGGGCAAAGATGGTATACCGATTATTATCAGCACAGAAGAAGACAAGTAAATGATGAAGCAAATGGGCGCAAATTAATTATTCAAGACTTGTTCTTCAGCAACCCACGAGGGGGACAAAAAAAGGCTGGCACCTTACGATAAGGTGCCAGCCTTTTGTATAAACCCCGGTTATATCTTTTCTAGTTTGCCATCTTCAGGAATTCAACAACTTTCTCTGTTTCGTTCGCGGTCAAACTTGCCCTAACACGCATATGCAAAGTGATTGTTTCCCATTGTTCGTCACTAAAAGCCGCTGGTGAAGGCGCATTATGGCAACGTATACAATTTTCGCCCCATAAAACAGCGCCCGGTTTCGCAGCGGATGCATTTTTTGATGAGCAACTTTCTAAAACAAATAGTGCTGCAAAAAAGAAAATGGCAACAATGGTATATTTACTTATTCTCTTTAATTTCATTTTAAACTCCAAGATTATTATTTCTTAAATTAAAAACCAAAAGACCAGTGTAACAGAATAGCATCCGTAGATTCCCCGGCTTCTTCACCTTCGTTACCATGGCCACCGGCATCCGACACCTGATAAGAAAGTTTTACAACGGTACGCCAGTCAATCCAATAATTTACACCAAAAGCATATTGTGTCTGGTCTGATTCCCATAGTGCGCCATCAGGAAATGTAAGCGCAGAATAACGCCCGACAAATTCCAGGTCCTTAAAAAAATCATTGCTTACATAAGCTGGCCGGTACGAAAGCTGCGCATAATAAGACTGGCTGTTATTTGTGAATGAATACATGCTGGAATCCTCAACATTAAAATAATCCGCATTGTCCACATTTACACCATTCAACTGTCCCTTTACATCAATAACACCGTTTAGAAAACTAACCCTGCTTACATAAGAAAAATCAACAGCATAAAGCAACGCAGCCAGGTCTTCATACTTAGATTCATTGTCGCCTAGTTTTGCATATTGACCGGAAAACCCAATCTCCATAGATGAGTTTGACAGAGGTAAAAAACCAACACGCCCGCCAACTGCTTTATTTTTATTATTATCCTCGGCATTATCATACAAAAGCATTCCGGCCTCTTCCTGTTCAATAGCAGGGTTAAGGCCATCGTTTAAACTTGGGCCATTTGTAACATAAACAGAATAGTTCATTTTAGCATCGCCTAAAGGCAAGCCGCCGCGTAACTCGATACCGAGGTCACGCGCAGGACCAACGCCATCATGGCCAAAACCAAGTGGCCTGGATGGCAAGCGGTTAATCCATGCTGGGTGCAACCTTTCTGCAAAAGTACCAAAGGGCAACAAAAACTTACCTAAACGTAAAGTCGCATATTCATTTAAGATATAAGACATATTCGCATATTCCAGGGCAAGATGTGTTTCGCCATTTTCCAGTTCAAACTCTAACTCGGCCTCAAATAAAAGCCTGTCCGATTGTTGCCATAAAAAGATTGGGTTAAAACTTCCCCCAACAAAGCTTGATTCATCTTTATAAATCTCAAGTCCTGAGTGGGCATATCCCCGTACTAAAAACCGGCTTTGCCCTGGTTTGGATTGTGCAAAAAGCATGGTACCCATAACCATCATTATCAGTAACACTTTCTTCATTTTATAACTCCTAATTATTTTAAGTCCAGGTTCTATTCAGCAAGATGACGAATGAATTTAACTAATTGCCAGCGTTGTTCTTTAGTTAATGATTCTTTGTACGAAGCCATTGGGGTTCTGCCGTTGGTCATTTTCCAGAAGATCGCGCCGTCACTTTGTTTTTGTACACGGTCGAGCGTGAAGTTTGCCGGGCGTGGTGTTAAGGCCATGCCTGCAATACCATCCCCTTTACCACTTTCCCCATGGCAAATAGCACAAAGCTGCGCATAGGTTGTTTCTACATTCTTCCAGGCATCTGCATCTTTTTTAAACGGGTTTTCAAGCTTATCCGCTTCTGCAGGCGCTTTCCATCCTGTGTCTTCCTCAGGTGGGCTTGCCGTCATATTTATAAATGACATGGTAAATAAACTTGCGCTAAACCACATAAAAATGCTTATCCATGCTTTGCTCTTCATTATGTTCTCCTCATGTATTATTTAAGTACTATAAGTTAATTGCCAAAATCTTTTATTTTTAAAAAAAGAGGTGCTACTACCGTAACACCTCTTTAAAATGTTTTAATGATCATGCTCCCCATGGCCATCACTTTCGGCTTCTTGCTCTTCTGCCTCACCGTGGTCGTGCCCATCCATATGTTCGCCTTCTTCCACGCCTTCAGTACTTCTCAATGAGAGGACATAACCATAAACAGCCTTAATATCATCATCGCTAAGTATGCTGCCCAGACCGACCATTGGCGTTCCCGGAATGCCATTTTTAATTATATGCAACCGACCTGCATCAGAATAATATTTTGAATGGACCGGATCGGTAAAATCCGCAGGTTTATTTTCAAACGCCGCTGCCGCCGGGCCATCGCCTTTACCACCCGCACCATGGCAAGCTACGCATATTTTTTTAAATGTTTCTTCGCCCTGGGCCATTTGTGTTTCAGTTACAGGCGCAACAAGATCGTCATAATTATTGCCCAATTCTTTTTTTAGCCATTCAACAACATCGTCCATGTGTTTCATATGGCCACCGCCACCAGCAGGTTGGTGTTCACCAGATTCTTCAGAGCCCTCGCCCATTTCCATGGCCCCTTCTTCGCCATGTTCATGTTCTTGTTCAACCCCCTTAACCTCTTCTTTCGCTTTTTGATCTGATTTTCCACAGCTTGTTATTGCCAAGGATGTAAATACAAACAATAGCGTTATGCCAAATGTGGCAATCATTTTTTTAATCATAAATAAATCTCCTAATTAGGTATAAATTTCAGTGTATTAAATTAGTTTTATAACAGAGGTGGAACATGTATGTAATCATTATCTAAGGACAACATCCATGCCAACCGAAAGAGTATACTCTGGACTGGTCTCTCCGAAACCCTTAGAACCATAAAAAGAAATTCCAAGTATTTTTGTAAATAGCCTGTAGTAAGCAACAGAAACTTGCCGGGGCGGATCGAGCCCGCTGATTATTTGGCTATATTCCTGATAATAAAAGGAAACAGAGGATTTCCCATTTTGGGCATGCTTGGCCAAACCAACACCGTACACAAACGGATCCTTGTATGTAATTTGGCTCGGGTCCCCCAAAACAAGATATCCCGCATCTACAAACAGCTTAAAAGTTCCAAACATGCGCCTAAAAGCAAAGCCAAGGCCATAATCAAATTCACCGGTACTAAACAAAGAGCCATCAACCGAAGTGGGGATTTTAAATTGGCCCGTCACATAAAAGGAAGGATAAACATTATATTCACTGTAAAGGTAAACATCTGAAGCGCCACCAGTCACCGAATGATCTTTATCCATTTGCGAGGCTCCACTACCCACCTCAAGCGGTCCATCGAGGTTGTCGCGCTGTAAAACAAAGGGAAGCGTGACAGAGACGCTGAAAGCATCCCTACTGTATTGCCCGCCCAGATAAAGCGTATAGTTTTGTACAGGACTTTCGTAGATATATTTTCCGGTACCATACGAAAGTGTTGTATTTACAGACCATTTTTCCCTTGCACTTAAAGAAGAAAATGCTAAAACCAGACTTAGGACAATCAAAGGTACGGGCCCTCTGTAAAAAACAGTGGTTTTAAGATATTTATAATTTGCCATGATTATTCTTTTTCATTTTTAGGGGATTCTAAATCATCTAAATTTTTAATCATACCATCCATCGCCGTCAACATGTCTCCCATGTTTTTGTGCATATCTTCCATAGATGATTTCATGGCCGGGTCATTCATGATCTCGTCATCGGAGAGCATCTTTTGCATTTGTTCCATAGTCTTTTGCATATTTTTTGTCATTTTATTTATGCTCATACCCATGTCTGCCACCTTATTTTGCATGGCACCCGACGCAGAACCCTGCATTTTATGTTCATGTTCTTCATGCTGCGATTTCAGCATTTTATCCGTATGAGAAACCATTTCATTCATGTGCTTCATCATTTGATCCATATTCATCTGCATTTGTTGCTGGTTCATAACTTGCATACCCGAGTGATTCATACTCTGGATTTTTTGTTTCATATCATGTGCCTGGGCGCTTGCCTGGGAAGTGGCAAAAAATATAGATAGCACAAAAAGGCCTATCTTGCCGGGGATACTAATATTTGTCATTTTATACTCCTGATTATTTATTAGATAGTGCCAAAAGCTTTGGTTTAATCCCTAAGGGAGGTCATGATTAAGAAAAATTTATCAAAAAGTTTTTAACTCCGAAGGTGTGAAATATAACATTTCTTCAGAGTTTCCCTTCTTTCTCCAATCATTTTGCAATAACCTTTTTACCCCTTCGGGGGTTCTTTATCTGCATTCTCTCTGTCCCCCCACTTTTGCTTGAGCGAGCCTGCTGATAGAGGTGGGGCAAGATCAAGTAAGCAAAGGGTTCCAGAAGATTTCACATTATCGCTTTCTTATTTTTTCAAGTAACTTTTAACAACAACACCTATTGAGACCGTATCAAAAGCTACATGGACGGTTTTTAATCCGTCCATGTATTTTTACAGTGGCTTGATAACTACTTTTGTCCAGACCCGGAGGAATTAGCCTCCTCTAAGGCCAGTTGTTCTGCTATTTTATTGACTTCCCTGCTTTTCCAAAGGAAATAAATAGCCGGGATTACAACCAGTGTTAAAACTGTGGAAGAAACCATCCCGCCAACCATTGGCGCTGCAATACGTTTCATAACTTCCGAGCCTGTTCCGTGCCCCCACATAATGGGTATTAAACCGGCCATGATTGCCGTAACCGTCATCATTTTTGGCCTTACACGATCCACAGCCCCTTCAATAATGGCGTCGTACAAATCATGTAGCGAACGCATCATACCTTTATCTTTCATATTATGATAGGCATGGTCAAGGTAAATAAGCATTATGACCCCCGTTTCCGCCGCAACACCTGCCAGGGCAATAAAACCGACACCCACCGCAACACTAAAATCATAGTCCAGAATATAGAGATACCAGATGCCACCAATCAGCGAGAATGGCAACGAAAGCATCACGATAAGACTTTCCTGTACATTTTTAAAATTGAAGAATAACAACATGAATATGATAACCAGTGTCACAGGGATAACAACACGTAAACGTTTTGCCGCACGTTCCATATATTCGTATTGCCCGGACCACATTATGCTATAGCCCTGTGGAAGTTCAAATTCCTTATCTAATAACTCCTTGGCATTCTTAACATAGGTACCCACATCGATACCACGCAGGTCTACATAAATCCAGGATGTCTGACGTGAATTTTCACTTTTAATACTAGGGGGGCCTTTCCTAACCACTATATCGGCGACGTAGCTAATGGGGATCTGCGCACCTGTTGGTGTGGGTACCAAAACCCTTTTTAACATACTTAGGTTATCGCGCAATTCACGGCTATACCTTACATTTACCGGATAGCGTTCCAATCCCTCAACCGTATATGTTACATTCATCCCGCCGATAGCTGACATGATCACGTCCTGAATATCACCGACGGTTAAACCATAACGGGCTGCTTCTTTTCTATTAATTTCAAAATCGAAATAGTTTCCGCCTACCGCTTTGTCTGGAAAGGCACTCAGCGTACCGTCCATATCTATTAATAAATTGGAAATCTCCTGACCCAAGTCGGAAAGCACCTGCAAGTCGGGGCCCATAAGCTTAATACCTACCGGGGTCTTAATACCGGTAGAAAGCATATCTATACGGGTTTTAATTGGCATTGTCCAGGCATTGGTCACACCGGCAAATTTAATGGCTGAATCCATTTCCTCCACAAGCTTTTCTACTGTCATCCCTTCGCGCCATTCTTCTTCAGGCATCAAACGGATGGTCGTTTCTATCATCGAAAGCGGTGCTGGATCAGTCGCTGTTTCTGCCCGGCCAATCTTACCAAAAACATGGTGTACTTCTGGAAATGTCCTGATTATTTTATCTGTCTGTTGTAAAATCTCTTTCGCCTTGGTAATAGAGATGCCGGGATCCATCGTAGGCATATAGAGCAAGTCGCCTTCATTTAACGGAGGCATAAACTCGGAACCGATTTTCTCCAGGGGCCATATTGAGATGGCCAATACCACCAAAGCCAGGCCAAGCGTGCTCCACTTAAAACGTAAAACCAAGTTGATGACAGGACGGTAAAGTTTAATTAAAAAGCGGTTTACAGGATTTTTTTCTTCCGGCATGATATTGCCACGGATAAAATAACCCATAAAAACAGGGACAACTGTCAATGCAAGCAGAGCTGCGGCTGCCATTGAGTATGTTTTCGTAAAAGCCAATGGCTTAAACAAGCGCCCTTCTTGTGCCTGCAAGGTAAAAACAGGTAAGAAAGAAAGTGTAATAATTAACAACGAATAGAAAAGGGCTGGCCCCACTTCTTTAGACGAATCGATAATTATTTGCCAGTGGTCCTTTTTGCCACCATCCCTTTCAATATGCTTGTGGGCGTTTTCAATCATCACTATCGCCGCATCCACCATCGCGCCAATAGCGATCGCGATACCTCCTAACGACATTATATTTGCATTTAACCCCTGGTAGTTCATCACCATAAAAGCCATCAGAATACCCACGGGCAGTGTAAATATCGCAACAAAGGCGCTACGGAAGTGCAAGAGGAATATTATACAGACCAAAGCCACGACAATTGTTTCCTCGATAAGTTTAAATTTGAGGTTGTCGATCGCCCGCAATATCAAACTTGACCGGTCATAGGCTGTTTCTATTTTTACCCCTTCAGGTAAACCTTTCTTTAACTCCTCTAGCTTTTCTTTCACTAGCTCGATCGTTTTTAATGCATTTTCGCCAAAACGCATCACAATAATACCGCCGGCCACCTCACCTTTGCCGTTCCAGTCAGTAAGGCCACGGCGCAGTTCCGGGCCAATTTGAACATTGGCGATTTGATTTATTAATATTGGGGAACCATTTTCGTCAACACCCACAGGTATATTTTTAATGTCTTCCACAGATTTAATATAACCAAGCCCACGGACCATAAATTCGGTCTCAGCCATTTCAACTAATTTGCCGCCAACATCATTATTACTGCGTTTTATGGCCATTCGGACTTTTTGGATGGGTATATTGTAGGCCAATAGTTTATTCGGGTCTACTTCTACCTGATATTGTTTTACATAACCACCTATACTGGCTACCTCGGCAACACCTGGCACTGTGGTCAGCTCGTAGCGGAGGAACCAGTCTTGCATCGAACGTAATTCTTGTACAGAATATTTATCACCACCATCTAAAATATATTCGTATACCCAACCGACACCTGTGGCATCAGGGCCCAATGTTGGTGTTACCCCGTTGGGCAAGCGGCTAGACACATAATTCAGATATTCCAATACCCTGCTTCGTGCCCAATATAAATCCGTATCATCCTCAAAAATTATGTATACAAATGAAAACCCAAAAAAACTATAGCCACGTACCACTTTCGCAAAGGGAACGGCAAGCATTGCTGTTGTTAATGGGTAAGTTACCTGATCTTCAACCACTTGGGGTGCCTGTCCCGGGAATTCTGTAAAGACAATCACCTGCACATCACTTAAATCAGGAATGGCGTCTACAGGCGTATCCAGCAGCATATATATTCCACCCAAAATAGTAAAAGCGGTAAAAATCAATACCATAACCCGGTTATTTACCGAAGCTTCAATTATCTTTTCTAACATCTATTTTCTCCATAATATGTCTCGTTTTCCACTCAATAACTCTGAGTATTCTAATCTATGAACTCTTCTGTGAAAGCATTTTCAGCACATAACTTTCAGAAACGATGAACATTTTGTTTGGCCAAGCGCTTTTTGATTAATTATCATGGCCATCTTTATCGTGGTCCATTTTCGTCTGGTTTTTCTTTTCCATATCCATACCATCACCACATTTCATATCTGATTCTTTTTCCATCTTTGTATTACTTTTCTTTTCCATATCCATGCCATCGCCGCATTTCATGTCCGAGTCCACCCCACTCTTATTGCTATCCTTCTCACCAGACATATCCATTTTTTTCTTAGCAGGCATAGGTGAATCCCCTGATTTCCGGGCAAGCATTTTTTGAATCGCTTCTTGTAGACGGCTCTCACTGTCAATAAGGAATTGTGCAGATGTAACAATTTTTTCGTGCTCTTCAAGGCCAGACGTAATGCGCATTTTACCATCTTCACTCTCTTCCGCAATCACAACATCCCTTGGTTCAAACCGGCCTTTTTCCAGGGCAATAAATACTACATTACGCTGGCCGGAACGGATTACCGCTTCGGTAGGTACAACAAGTGAATTTTTAATTGGAGAGGTTTTTATCAGGATATTTGCATACATTCCCGGTTTAAGCTCCCGTTTTGGGTTTTCAATTTCGATGCGTACCTGAATATCCCGTGCTTTTTCATTCAAATAAGGGTAAATATAAGTCACGCGTCCTTTTAATTTTTTACCTGCAGCATAAGAAAGCTCAATTTCAACTTCCTGGCCTTCTTTTATCCAGCTAGCTTCGTCATCATATATGCTTGCATACACCCAAACCTTAGAAAGGTCGGCAATTTGATATAAGTGTGTACCACTTTTAACATGCAAACCTTCAAAAACGTTTTTCTTAATGATCACGCCATTTGCCGGGGATTCGAGCGTAAGTGTTTTACGGACTTTTCCACTTTTTTCGAGTTCGAGTATTTCCGATTCCGGAATATCCCAATAGGTAAGGCGAAGACGGCTGGCCTTAAGAAGGGATTCAGCTCCATCACGCACACTCTTAAAACTAGAGGAGCCAATGAGTTCTTTGTTTTTTAATGCCAAAAGAAATTCCTGTTGAGTTGTTACAAGTTCCGGAGAATATATTTCCAGCAGGGCCTGCCCTTTTTTAACTTCTTCACCCTCATACTCTACATATAATTTCTCGACCCAGCCCGATATTTTAGGAGATACCGCATACAAGGACTCCTCATCATAGTCAACACGCGCAACAGTTCGTAATACCCTTATAAAATCAACTTTTTCTACAAATGCTGTACGTACGCCCATGTTTTGGCTGGTAAGTGGATCAATTTTTATTGTTCCGCCGGTTTCTTCATCATCGCCTTCATAAACAGGTACTAAGTCCATACCCATAGCGGATTTGCCCGGCCTGTCATAGATTTCACTTGGATTCATCGGGGCTTGCCAATATTTTACTTTACGTTCCTTCTTTGTGCTTTCAGTCTTTTCCACTGTGCCATCGGTTGTGGACTTTTCCCCAGAACCGTCTGATCCACACGATATAATAAAAAAAGTAAGTAAAACAACGCTAATGAACACGGAGCGTTTTAAAAGGGTGTATATCATTTGTACCTCCATTTGAGTATTCTATATTAATTCTTCAATTTTATTTATTCTTTTTGGGATAGCTCGCCACCCGTTAAATATTCAATGTCTGCAATATCTTTATTGTAGTCGCTTAAAATTCGTGAATATTCTAGCTCCAAATTAAAAAGCGTTATCTGGTTGTCAACAAGGGTTAAAAAGTCAACCTTATCCGTCTGGTAACCAATCATTGCTGATTGTAACGATTGTGATGCCTGAGGGACAATACTTGTTTTATATAACTCGAGACGCTTATTGTTTTTATAAAGCTCTGTGATAGCATCATCCAACTTTGAAAAAGTTTGAGATTTGATATCCATGTACCTTTGTTCAACACTTTGCCGAAGCAGTTGGGTTTCTTCTACTCTTTTTCGTTGTTTACGCCAAAAATAAAGAGGTACTTCCAGTGTAATTCCGGCAGAAAAAAAATCTGCCCCACCTAACCCGGTCTGCAATTCATCACGTTGGGTGTAAGCGGCAAAAATCGAGAAATCCGGCATGTATTGTTTTTTAGCAAGCGCAATTCTTTCTTCGCTTTGTTCTATCCGGGAAATCCATGCTTTAAAAAGAGGACGATTTCCGGTGGTTAAAGCTTCAAGATCATCCTGTACAAGTTTCAACTCGTTATAGGCAATCTTACGTGTTTTTGCGAAAGGCTGGCTCGCCTTACGGTTCAACAGCGCATTCAATCGCGCTTCAATCGACTCTCGGTTTTGTTCTAACTTTATCAGCCTGTCAATCATTTTAGAAAGTTCTACTTGCGCCTTAAGCACATCTTGCTGGATACCACTACCAACGGCATATTTTTGCTCCGCGATTTTAACAAATTCAACCAAAAGATCTCGGTTCTTTTCTGTTGTGGAGATTGCTTCATCAACATAATACAGATCATAGTAGGATAATTTAATATTACGGACCAACTGTATACGTAATTCCTGCCAATTGGCATCAGAAACATCAGCCCCCTTTCGTGCAATATTTTCTTTAAGGCCCAATTTGCCAGGAAAAGGAAACTTCTGTTTTACGGCAACTTGTTTTCCTGTCATCGGTTCTTGGTCAAAAACAAAGTTATCTAATGGGAGATTAAGAAGATTTAAACTCACCAATGGATCGGGCAATGAACCAGCTTGTGGCACCTTTGCCAAATCAGCCTGGGTTTTAGTATAAAACGACTGTAATTGCGGGTTATTTGCCAAACCCTCTTCTATTAAGTCATCTAAAATTAGGGGCTTGTTGTTTTCCTGCCCAAAAGCAAACCCGATGGACAACAATAACACAGGCAAGACCCATGATACTACTCTTTTTCGCATTAATTTAACCCTCCGTTTGGATATTTATTTAAAGTGTCGTTTTTTAAGTTTGTATTTTTATATAACTTCAGTTGATAAACCCCAAGTGCAATAAGCGCCAAGCTTCCCCACCAAAAAAAAGCATATCCACTAATATAAGCGTTTATCATTCCTGTGGTATGGTGCTCTCCTATTTGATTGGCAACACCCTGTTGATCCCAGACTGGATGATCATTGTCAAAAACCTGATGATAGAGACATGTATAACCTTCATCCAACTGGATTGGGAAAAACATAAAACTGCCCACTACACCAAAAAATATTAGTGCTGCCATTAGGATTTGTTTTCTTTGTAAGATCATTCTTGGCTCATTCCAATTTTTAAACTTGCTGCCCTAATATCAATTAATATGCCAAGAATGATTTCTAAGGATATAACAACTTGCTTAATAACGCTCCCAAATAATTGTATTTTTTTATTTTGACTTTAATGAGATAAAATGAATAAGCGCTTTTCCATATATAACTTAAGTAAAAACAACACCTCTCTCTGTTTTTAACATCTGCAGATAATTCTATATTATCCGAAGGAAAAACCTAATTACTACATAAAAGCCAATAATTTTCTAAGGCCATTTAGAATGGAAAAAGATTAATATGAGAATTATACAAAGACTATTGAACTTTATATAAAGGAACTTGGGTAAATTGTAGAATATTATACAGATGCCTGAAGAATTATGAACAGTTTACCTGAACTGTCTTTTATTCCACACCAATTGGTAACGATAATAGAATTGTAATTGGTTTATAAATCACCCGATATCTTGCTATACATGACAATCGTTTGATGAACGCCTTTCCAGAAAACGAAATCCCGTAAAGTGCCTTCGCGTTTAAAACCATTTTTAGTTAATACTAGCCCGGAGCCGGTGTTTTTAGGATGGGTTTCTGCTTCTATACGATGTATTTTCAATGTATTAAAACCATAGTGCACAACCTCAGCAATAGCTTCGGTACAAATTCCCATACCCCAAAACTGTTCATTTAGCGCAAAACCAATCTTGCCCGTATGGAACGATTGAAATTGATTGAAGCCTATATTGCCTATCAGATTTTTTTCATTTTTAAAAGTAATCCCCCAGCGGATGCCTGTCTTGTCCGTAAAGACTTGTTTAAATAAATTGACCGCCTCAACGGCATGGTCTAAGGATGTAAAGGAATAACAATCATCATATTTTGTGACATTATCATTTGAGTATATTTGATAAATATCCTCAGCATGCTCCTCCGTTATTTCTACCAGTTCTAAACGTTTTGTAGATAATACAGGAACATATTTTGGAAAAATAGCTTCATGATTTTCAAAGAACATTTCATCCTCCCCATACATAAGTAAATTTATCCCGACCATCTTTAACTGTGCTTTTAAAAGAGTGGTCTCCCACAGCTTTATATTAACCTAAAGGCCAATATCAAAACGGATTTTGATATTGGCTCTCTGGAAAAGATAAAGTGATACTTATGTTAAGGAATAATATTTATTTCAACAAAATAAGTTTTTTAGTTTTTATAAAGCCACCTGCATCAAGCTGGTAGTAATAAACACCACTGGCCTGGCCTGCTGCGTTCCATCGGATACCATACTTACCTGTACTTAGCTGGCTTTCTACCAATGTCGCAACTTCCTGGCCCAGCATATTAAATACTTTAAGTGTAACAAATCCGGCATCGACAATATCAAACTTTATTGTGGTGACTGGATTAAATGGGTTCGGAAAATTTTGATAGAGTTCATAAGACGACACGATACCATTCTCTTCGTCGCCAAGCGCCGTGGGAAGTTCAATTACAAAAAAGGAAACAAAATCATCCGTGGGCGAGCCTTCTTCCACTCCATTTTGATTACTATCCAGCCTTAAACCCTGCAAACTTCTCAACTCGGTTGTTAAAGAAACCCAAACTGTTTCGGCTAAAGTAAATGTAAAGTCAGAATCACGCGAATAGTTCAGAACATTGTTTAACTCAGAGAACAAAACCCGTCCGGGAATTGGGCCACTTTCCGAACCCGTAACGATTACGCTTGTCGAGTCAAAGTAATCAGCATCCATCGGTTCTGAGAACCGGGCCCTGATAACTTGCAATGTACTTCTAATATCCATGGAGCTGTCTTTGGGAGAAATGCGCGTAACATACGGTGTTTTTGCAAAAGTTATTTCGGTCTGGGAATAAACCGTATCGTTTAACGCATTTGAATCACTCTCAAGCAAATTTGCAAAAAGAATATTGAAGACGCCTTCCGCTGGCGGGATCCAGTCAGGGAAGGAAACTGTTAATGTATCCTGGCTGGCAAGATTTGTGACAGTCACATGTTCGGAATATACGGTTACGCCATTTGTATCGATCACACAACGCATCTCAAAGCTTTCTAAACTTGCAGAACCTTTGTTGCTAATATGTACTTGAGGTACCTGGGATGTTCCGGTTATAATTTCGATAGGTGTTTGTGGTGATAAGGCACGGTTAACCTGTACATCAAAAACCCGTAAGGGCTCTTCGATAGTAATGATATTATTGGCATCTTGCCCTGCTACTGTGCTTACCAAACCGGATGACCAGTAGACAATAATACTATCAACAAGTGTTGTTTTGCCAAGACCAAATTCCAACGGGATACTATTTTGCGAACTAAAACCGGAGCCCCCGTCCACAACTTGTGTTTGCCACATATTATTGGCTTTTAACCTGACACGTACACCAATCCCGAAACGGTTACTGGCCGTTCCTTTTAGCTTAACCACGAACCAATTATTACTGTTACCCTGATTAAGGTACAATCTGTTTTGCAGGTTAAGGTTGGCCACAAAAATATCCAGGTTGCCATCGTTATCGATATCGGCAAGCGCGGCGCCTTGTCCTTTACCGGCGGCATCTTCGATACCGGCGGAGGCAGAACTATCTGAAAAAGTGCCATCACCATTATTATGGTAAAGGGTATTGGCGCTTTCATCATTTGCGATAAAAATATCTTGCCAGCCATCATTATCTAAATCACCAAAAGCAACACCAAGGCTTGCCCCCGGATTGGTAATCCCGGCAATTGCCGATATATCTGTAAAAGTACCGTCGCCATTATTTTGATAAAGAATATCTTCGGTACTGTTGGCAACATATAAATCCATATCGCCATCATTGTCAAAATCGGCGGCAGCAACGCCTTCACTGCTTAAATCTGTTCCAACACCCGCACTTACCGTAATATTTGTAAAGGTACCATTGCCATTATTTTGGTACATTACGTTTCCATCCTGATTGCCTACATATAAATCCAACAATCCATCCAGGTCAATATCAATCCAAACTGCCGTAATCCCTGAACCTGTATTGCCAACTCCGGCCTCTAAGGTTACATCTGTAAAAGTATTATCCGCATTATTGCGCAACAGGATATTTTTGCCACTCAGGTTTACAATATAGATATCTATTAGGCCGTCATTATTATAATCACCAAAAGGGGAACTTATGGCCAACCCGGAATGATTTGCACCGGATGCTTTGGAAACATCTGTAAAGGTTGTATCGCCATTATTCCGAAATAAAAAGTTATTGCTTCCTTCGTCCGAAACATACAGGTCTAAAAAGCCATCGTTGTCATAATCGCCGAAAACACCACCCTCATTTGCCGAAGCTGATAAACCGGCTGCCTCTGCAATTTCGGTAAAGGTACCATCACCATTATTTCTATAAAGCACTCCCGGAGGCCCATCGTGTTTAACAGAAAAAATATCTTCATCGCCGTCATTATCAATATCGCCAAACGATACACCTTGCCAGTCTTCGCCACCATCCACGCCTGCAGAGCCTGCAATATTTGTAAATTTTTGAGCAAACAAAGTTGTGCAGCTAAACATTACAATAAATAAAATTATTAGATTTTTAATCATCTTTATTTTCCTTTTTTTTAGTTTTACGGATTTATATCACTTAAAAATGATAGAATTAATCTTTATACGAAAGATCATAAGCCCGGCTAACAACGCGTTGAGGCAGCTATTGGTAAATTTGCATACGTAATATTTCTAAGTTTTACAATTTCACTAACTGTATAAAAGTATACTTAATACCAATGTAATATGCCGGTCAGGGTAAGGTTAATTCTATATTAAGAGGAGGTTTTTAAATGATCGGAGGCGCGTGTAAAAGACAGGAGAGGACGTAGTTATCCCTTGTACGGGGTGATGTTGATTTTGGAACGATTAAATAGTTTGTGTTTATGGAAAGATATATCTGGACATTATACTCAATTTGTATTTGTGTAGATGGAAAAAGTAATTTTGCAGGATGTTGAACTACAAGTTTTTCACTACGGGCAAACAGAAACAAGGAACTATCACAGCAATATTCCGACAGTTCATTTTCATGGTCATGGCTTTTGGGCTCTTTCTTCTCCTGATGATGGTCATTATGTCCGGAGTCCGGAGCCGCATGATGCTCTGTATGGCTCAACCCAGCCAAGTCATTCAATG
This sequence comes from Calditrichota bacterium, assembly GCA_024277115.1. Lineage (GTDB taxonomy): Bacteria > Calditrichota > Calditrichia > Calditrichales > J004 > JABFGF01. Next base: position 3,668 of record JAJRVW010000088.1, on the reverse strand, counting down.
GCTCTTCCAGCAGGCAACCAAGTGAAGACTGTACAAAAAATAAAATTATGAACCAGCAAAGAATTTTAAAATATTTAGATGTATGCATACAAAGGAAGTTTAATTTAGCTATTTCTTTTGGGCAAAGTATAATCCTATAGAATTTAAAAAGCAATATTAGGGAAAATTCATTTTGCCGTTTTGTAAATACTTCTAACAACTAATGTTCAGATTCTATTCCTAATTTTTTCATTCGGTATAATAAAACGTGCCTCGGTATCTGTAACATCCGCGCTGTTTGCGATTGATTATTGCCCGTCCGTTCAAGCATTTCTTTTATAACCAACCGCTCAATCGAATCCAGCGAGATCCCTTCTTCGGGGATTTTTATTGCAAACGAAGCGGCATCATGGCCGTGAAGCCCGATATATTCCGGCAGGTCGTTTAACGTGATTTTATTATCCGTAGCAAGCGTAACCATACGCTCGATAACATTTTCCAGCTCGCGTACATTGCCCGGCCACTCATATAATTTTAACGCCGAAATCACCTCTCCGGAGATTGTATAGTCCTGCTCGCCATAAAATCGTTTTAGAAAAAAATCAATTAAAAAAGGAATATCATCAGTACGCTTTCGCAGGGCGGGCAAATTTATTGGGACCACACTTAAACGATAGTACAAATCTTCACGGAATTTTTTTTGCTTAACAAGCTCCAATAAGTTCTGGTTAGTTGCCGCAATAACCCGTACATCCACTTTAACAGGTTTCGTTCCACCCACCCGGTCAAACTCCTGCTCTTGCAAAACCCGCAATAGCTTTGCCTGAAGCTCTTCCCGCAGGTCACCAATTTCATCTAAAAAGATTGTGCCGCCATTGGCCTGTTCAAATTTTCCGATACGGTCTTTTATTGCACCGGTAAAGGCACCCTTAACATGGCCAAACAATTCACTCTCCAACAAGTTATCGGGAATGGAAGGACAATTTACCGTTATAAGGGATTTATCTTTGCGGGGGCTGCCGTAATGAATGGCACGGGCAATAAGTTCTTTTCCCGTACCGCTTTCGCCCAAAATGATTACCGACGCATTACTGGCGGCCACCTTTTGTGTTATCCGCAAAATATTTTGCATGGCGCCGCTATTGGCAACCATGTTTTCAAACCGGAACTTATCTTTCAGCTTACTGCGCAGTTCCAGGTTTTCTGATTGTAATGCCCGGAGACGGACGGCTTTTTCGATGGTAAAAAACAGTTGTTCCTGGCCAAAGGGCTTCGAGATATAATCATCGGCGCCCAATCGGCAGGCTTCCATGGCGTTGTCTACACTCCCAAAGGCTGTAATCATAATCACCACGACCTGTTTGTTTATCCGGCGTACTTCTTGCAGAACATCTATCCCGGAAATATCCGGCATTTGTATGTCGCTAATTACAATATCATAGGCATTTTTTTTAAACTGAGCTATTCCATCCGTACCATTAGAACATTTATCAACTTCATAGCCGTATTTTTCAAGTTGATAACCTATAACTTTGCCCAAATTAATATCGTCATCGATAAGCAATACACGCATAGCATCCCCAAATGTGATTAAGAGTGTGATTCATTTATGGGCATTCTTATAGCAAATTCAGTGCCAACACCTTCTTTTGTGTCAACTGAAATCTCCCACTTATTTTCATCAATAAGCCGCTTTACAATTGCAAGGCCAAGACCGGTCCCATCACTTTTACTTGTGTAGAAGGGTTTAAATATTTTATCCAGTTCCGCTTCCGGGATTCCTTTGCCCTGATCTTTGATTGTTAAAAGAATTTTATTTTCTGCTGTTTTATCCATCGAGAGCGCAATTATTATTTCACCACCATCCGGCATGGCCTGTATAGAATTCAGGGTGATATTCATGATAATTTGCCAGACATGGTTGGGGTTTCCCGTCAATGATATTTGGCGAGGGGAGAGATTGGTGATAAGCTTGATATTTGATTTTCGTGCCTGTGCGCCAATCATTAAGGCAATGTTTTGGATTGTTTCGTTTAAACTATATGTGGAAAATCGCGGTACTTGTTTTTTGGAAAAACCCAGGTAAGTTTCCACAACCTGATTTAGCCGTTCAGTATCCTGGATTAAAATATCAAAAAATTCCAATTTTTTTACATCCTCCGGCACCGCATCGCGGATAATTTCTACAGCGCCCCGGATAGAGCCTAAAGGGTTGCGCACTTCATGGGCCAGGCTTGCCGTAAGTTCGCCAACAATGGACAACCTATCGGCAGCACGGACTTGCTCTTCCATCTCAGAAACTTTTTCTGATTGCACTTTTAACTGTTTCAGTGAACTCTCTAACTCTGTCGCGGTTTTCTGATATTTTTCTTTCTCGGTCCGTTCACCTTGTGCTTTCAACCCGATTAAATAGCCAACAGTGTTAAACAAAGCAATCTGTAAAAAACGCATTAAGTTATTTTCAACCAGCCCACCATGCTGAAACATAATATGTGGCAAATAGACAAAGCTCACAATAACCGCTGTGCCAAGCCCACCAGATTTCCCGAAAACAAAAGCACCAAGAATTATTGGTATAAAATAGGCCTGCATGTAAACAAGATGATACTGCCATTTCATGGTGTCCGTATCAAAATGGAGGGTGGAGATAATAGCAATTAAAAGAACGATAAGTAGCTTATACCTGTTTTCTGTTTTGTTTAGTAGCGATAAATTCATGCCCCATTTTAACCAATAAATATCATAGCATCAAATCGGGAAATTATCCGAACAGGGTAAAACAGGTATTATTTTGAGCATTTTAAGCATAAAAAAAAGGATCATCTCTGCCCCCCTTTAAAATATTGGTAATTATGCGTTAATTTATTGTAACGGTTACCTGCTTTACAATTTCGGCTATGGCCTGATAAAATTTGTTATCCGTAGTATAAATATTATAACGGTACTTTACTATCTGGATCATCGCCTCGCCGGAAATATCAGAGAGCTCTTCTGCGGAAAGGGTATAGAAACCATTATTAGGCAACCCTTGTTTGATTACTGTTTTGGAGTTTGACAAATCCACAACAATTACCAACATGGAATCAGTCGCGCCGGCATACCCGCCTGTCCAACTAATGGCGATCCCATTGCTTTTATCTATTTCACCTGTACTTGGCGCAAGCAATGAAAATCCGGTGGGACTTGTCACTTCCACATCAAAAGCCGGCACGTCCCCATCACCTGTCACGCCCCAGATATGTTTCGATCCATTAAAGGAAACATTGCTTAAAGTTGATGGGCTGGTTTGGCTAAAAGAAGTATACCAGGTACTGCCCGAAGATGATTCTGCTGAGAGAGGTTGTTGGTTCACCGCCACATCCCCGGCTTTTTCACCATTGCCAAACCAGGCATAGCCCATGGCAAATTGTACGGGTGGAAAATTAGGAACAGTTTCAAATTCAAATAAAATTGTGGACAAAATACCACCAAATTCGAGTCCTTCTATATTGTTTATACTTGGAATAGGCTGCCCGCTTTGGTTGGTCTTGTCACTGCTGCTATCTCCGGAATCGGTAGCGCTGCTGCAACTAAATATTAGGCCGGCAAACAGTAAACAGGATGCCTGGGTCAATAATTTCTTCATGATTAAATCCTCCTTAGGTTGAGTTATTATGATATTCCTTTATTCGGTTTTTATTTAATTAAGG
>JAJRVW010000087.1 GCA_024277115.1 Calditrichota bacterium | reverse complement strand
CATGGAAATTTCGATATAATATCTTTCCTCAAGACTCAGGTGTTTATAGCTCATTTGCAGCCTCTGCTTTTGGTTTCATAGCCTTGCATTGTACCCTGGGTCTTGTTTATTTCAGGGGGTGGATGCCTAACTACTTTCAGAAGTTATGCACTTACTATACGAATTCAGGTAATCACATTAAAATGGCGAGGGGAGTATGAAGTGTTCGTCTCACGGAGCTATACGTCCACATAGTTCAAAGTTAGCATTTTTATTTCGTCTGTCAGATGGCGTCATCATTTCACTCACATTGTTAACAGCACTATTTGCGCGTGGCATTCCTGTTGCAGATCAATATGTGCTGCCTGCACTGCTGGCTATTATTTTATTTTCATTTATTGGTCGTAGCTTTTCCATCTATCAGTCGCAACGCGGTGTGACTACAACACAATTGATCTGGCCGGTACTTCTGACATGGGGCATAACGATCACAATTTTGCTTACATTGGCCTATTTTTTTAAGGCTTCAACGGAATATTCCAGAATAGTCATCGGCGTATGGTTTGTTATCACTCCTCCGATTCTTGTATTATGGCGCATATCCGTTCGTGGCATTCTCGCGTACTACCGCACAAAAGGTTACAATACCCGTTCCGTTGCCATCGTTGGCATCGGTGAAACGGGTAACCGTATCGGTAAGGTTATAAAAGAAACACCATCATTCGGCTTGGATCTAAAAGGCTTTTTTGATAACCGTAAAGGTGATGACAATCGAACGGCCAAAGATTTGGTGGCGCCGCGATTAGGCGGGTTTGATGAGCTTGTGCAACGTGCTAAAGCAGGCGAATTTGATCTTGTTTATATCGCCCTGGCACTAAAAGGCGAAGACCAGGTTGCCAAACTGATTACCGAACTGGCAGACACAACCGTATCTGTCCATCTGGTGCCTGATTTTTTTGTTTTTGATCTCTTGCATTCACGTTGGATAAACCTTGGCACCATTCCCACCGTTAGTGTGTATGAATCACCTTTCATGGGGGTTGATGGCTGGGTAAAACGGATTGAAGATGTGATTCTATCAAGTCTTATCCTGTTACTTATTGCTATTCCCATGATAATTATTGCCGTAGGCGTTAAGCTTAGCTCCCCTGGCCCGGTATTATTTAAACAATGCCGCTACGGCATAGGTGGTAAAGCAATTAAGGTATGGAAATTTCGTTCCATGACTGTCACCGATAATGGCGATGAAATTGTGCAAGCTCAAAAAAGCGATGCCCGCATTACACCATTTGGTGCTTTTTTGCGCCGAACATCACTGGATGAACTGCCGCAATTCATCAATACCTTAACAGGTGAGATGTCTATTGTTGGCCCACGCCCACATGCAGTTGCACACAACGAAGAATATCGAAAACTAATCTCAGGTTACATGCTTCGGCATAAGGTAAAACCTGGCATAACTGGCTGGGCACAAGTGAATGGTTGGCGCGGTGAAACAGAAGCCCTCGATAAAATGGAAAAGCGCGTTGAATATGACCTAATATACATCCGTAACTGGTCACTCTGGTGGGATTTAAAAATCGTATTTAGAACAGTGTTGACAGGGTTTTCGGGGAAAAATGCTTACTAGTATTTAGTTATCTTAAACAGGTATTATTGTTCTTTTTGATAACTGTAAGAACAGAATAGCACTTAAATATTAGGCTCTCATAAACCCTGCGCTGGAGAAAATTTTCCTATAAGTTTGATTAATTCTCCAAAGTAGCAACAATTATAATGAATAACTGAAGAAGGGTATCAAGTATCAAGAATGAAGCTAGAGTTTTCGGATCAATCGAGTTTAACCTCATTGATCTTTCATGAAAAAAATCTTCACTTCTATCTTGCTATCTATTCAAAAATCAACGTCATTAATAAAAATCTTTTTTAAAATGAAAGATACGCTATATATTGGTAATGCGCTGAGTTATTGGGACACTCAAAGTAGCGCGAAAATTTATGCAACAATAGCGGAATAAAAACTACTCGGAATAGCCATCTTGCCAAGCTTTAGTCAAAAAATATTGAATCGCTTTGATGACCATATGCAGGAGGTACTGCATGGGGCATCGATCTCGTTTGTTTTAAAAATTCTTGGGGCAGGGTTTGGTTTTGGATTAAGCGTTATTTTGGGGCGATTGCTAGGGGCAAGTGATTCTGGAATATATTTTTTGGGATTTACTATAGTATTGATTGTTGCCGCTATTGGTAGGCTGGGGATGCAAAGTCCGCTGTTAAGATTTGTTTCTGCTAACAATGTAGCTGGTGAAATAGGAAAAGTTCTCGGTGTATATAAAAAATGTATGCTGTTTTCTTTATTGGGATCAAGCATGTTGTTTTTTATTCTATTTCTCATGGGAGAGTGGATAAGCCTCGCAATCTTTGAAAAGCCAGAGCTGACTAGCGTACTTGTTATAATGTCATTATCAGTTGTGCCGTTGTCATTGCTGACACTGCATGCGCAGGCTCTTCAAGGGTTGAAAAAAATAGTAGCATCGGTGTTGGTTCTTAATGTAATTGTACCAACAGTCGCGTGTATCTTGATCTTGTTTTTTGTCTCAGGTTATGGGATTGATGCGGCAGCGTGGAGTTACGTTTTTGCAACCTTTATTTCCCTGTTAGCAGGGTGGTGGTTTTGGCATCGTGCAATATATAAATATAGACATACCCACGGAAGCTTTAATAGTGGTGAACTATTGGCTAGTAGCTTGCCAGTCATGGGAGCTGGCATGATGTATTTGGCGATCACATGGGCTCCACTGCTACTGCTGGGTGTTTGGGAAAGTAGTGAAAGTATAGGGATATATAATGCTGCATATCGTGTTGCTCTTCTCAATGTCATAATCTACGGTGCTGTTAACACTGTATTGGGGCCAAAAGTTTCAGAACTTTATCATCAAGGTAATTTTCTGGCACTTAATGCACTTGCACGAAAATCAATGAAATTGATGTTTTTCTTGTCAGTTCCGATTTTATTGGTTTGTGTAATGTTTCCAGAAAAAATTCTTTCTATCTTTGGGGAAGGCTTTGAAAAAGGTGCGTCAGTTTTGATGATTCTTGCTATTGGCCAATTTATAAATACGGCATGCGGGCCTGTAACTTATCTTTTAAATATGACCGGCCATGAAAAATTAATGCAAAAAAATGTGTTTTTTTGTTTGCTAGTTGGAATTCCTTTAAGTGTTTTTCTAATAGAGTCTTATGGAGTTGTTGGTGCCGCAATTGCGACGACAACGATGATATCAATGCAGAATGTGATATCAATTATTTTCATTAAAAAATCTCTAAATATTAGCTTATTCCCTGTGTTTAAAAAATTGTAGTGCCATTTATT
>JAJRVW010000003.1 GCA_024277115.1 Calditrichota bacterium | reverse complement strand
TTGTGCTTGGCATAAAAAGAGAACTTGGGATTCCTGTACGATATATTGGCTTTGGAGAAAAGGCCGAAGATATGGAAGTATTTAATCCCGAGGAATTTGTGGAAGGATTGTTTGGTAAATAATGGCAGAATTTTCAATAATAAAAAAAGTACATATTACAACACTGGGTTGCTCAAAAAATGTAGTGGATTCAGAAATATTAATGGGACAGTTAAAGGCCAACGATTTTGAGGTGATTGACTCGCCGGAGGCCTCGGATGTGATCATAGTTAATACCTGTGGTTTTATCCAAAGCGCCAAAGAAGAATCGATCCAGGCCATCCTCGAGGCACTTGAGCTAAAAGAAAACGATCCTGCAAAAAAAGTATTTGTTGCCGGTTGCCTGTCGCAACGTTATAGACCGGAAATTGAAAAAGAGATGCCCGATGTTGACGCGATTTTCGGGACAGAAGAATATAGCTCGATATTAGCGGCGCTTGGTAAAAAACATGCGGCTGCCGATAACCTACAACGCCTGAGAATGGTGAGCACGCCACGCCATTTTGCCTATTTAAAAATATCTGAAGGATGCAACCATACCTGTGCATTCTGCGCAATCCCATCCATACGTGGTTTGCACCGTAGCCGGTCAATCGAAAGCCTTGTGGAGGAAAGTAAAAAATTGGCCGAAAATGGTGCAAAAGAGCTCATTCTCGTCTCCCAGGATACCTCTTATTATGGAAAAGATTTGTATGGCAAGCAGTCCATTGTAGAACTTTTGCAGGAGTTGGAGAAAATTGATGGAATAGAATGGATCCGCGTACTCTATTGGTACCCGACAAATTTTCCTAAAAAAGTAATCCCGCTCATGAAAAAAAGTAAGAAAATCCTCCCTTATATCGATATGCCCATTCAGCATATTTCTGAAAATATGCTCCGAACTATGCGCCGGGGCGATACAAGGCAATCATTAGATGGTTTATTTGAAATGTTCCGTTCAGAAATTCCTGAAATTACGTTGCGTACAACTTTTATTTTAGGGCATCCTGGTGAAACAGATGCGGATTTTGACGAATTAAAAGCATATATAAAACATATCCGGTTTAACCGTGTTGGGACATTTGTATATTCCGATGAGGAAAATACGCCTGCTTTTGGATTAAACCGAAAAGTGAAAACAGAAATTGCAGAGCACCGCCAGCAAGAGTTTATGGAAATCCAGAAAGAGATTTCTTTTGATCTTAACCAGGCATTTATCGGTAAAACTTTACAGGTGCTGATTGATGATTTTGATATTAATACAAATACGTATTATGGCCGTACTTTTCGAGATGCGCCCGAAATCGATAATGAAGTTATTATTCAGGCTGATGGGAAGACACCGATCAAACCCGGTGATTTTACCCAGGTTTTAATAAACGATGCGGCAGAATATGAACTGTTTGGACAGTTTATTGTAAAATAAAAGTGACGTATTTATTTGAGAAGCATGAATTATACATTTAACTTGAGGCAAAGTTTTAATAATTAAAGAGGGAAAAATGATTAACAAACTCTATTCTGGCAAAATGGAAATCCGACCTGTTTTGATTCTTTTGTTTTTATTTACCTCTATGTCTTTTGCCCAATATTATGAAGAATCCAGTTATAGTGGCGTTGGCCTTCCTTATTTTGAATATTCCTTAAATAGACAGTTTAGTAGTGATTTTAAAAATAGCAAGGTGATCTTAATTGCTGAAACTATATATGATGACCTGACTTTTGTGAAATCTCCGAAATCGGGCTATGATGCAGAATTGGAATGGCTGATTGCAGTCTATTCTGAAGAAGAAAAGCTGGTGTTTTCCCGTTCGATCACAAAAAATATTAATGTTACGGAATATGTAGAAACGAACAGTCGATCAAAAAAAATAACCCTGAGAGATGAAATCCCACTCGAGGCAGGGAAGTATAAGGTGCTGTTAAGGATATTAGATCTAACAACGAATCAATCGGCCCAAAGAACCCTTATGGTCGATATCCCCAATTATTATGAAGAAGACGTTGCCATAAGTGATATTCTCTTTTTAAAATCCGTTCAGTTTGATTCCGTTGGTGTTTTAAAAGATTATGAGCCTATTATCGGAGATAATTTTACTGTCCGAGATGGGGAATTTTATATTTATTTTAATGTATTTTCAAAAAAATAGAAGCGCCGGTTGAAATTGAATATAAATTTCTAAAAGGGAAGGGTGAAATTGAGTTTGATTCGGTTGCCACAAAAATAGTAATAACACATATAACATCACATATATTAAAAATTGCTAAAAACAGGTTCAAAGAAAATAAATACGAAATACATATTAAAGTTGATGTTGGTGGCAATTCATCAGAGACCTCTAAAGACATCACATTTTTCTGGAAATCGGTGCCTGCAAATATTACAGATTTGAACCTGGCCTTGCGGCAGATGGTTTATATAATCCACCCCGATAGTTTAGATTATTACCTGGATGCCAAATTAGAAGACAAACAACGGTTTTTTAAAAAGTTTTGGGCAGACCGCGATCCCGATCCTAAAACTAAAATAAACGAACTGATGGATGAATATTTTAGGCGTATAAACTATGCAAACGAACATTTTTCGGGGTTGAGTAACAAAGGGTGGACAACGGACAGGGGAAGGATATTGATCAAATTTGGACAACCTGAAGATATTGAAAGGCACCCCTTCGAACTTGAAACACGGCCTTACGAGATCTGGCGCTATTATTCCCAACGAAAAATATTTCTTTTTGAAGACCAGACAGGTTTCGGTGATTATCGCTTGCACCCGGATTATTTGAGCATGGAGTATCAGTAAGCAAATTATAACGGTTCACTTTCTTCGCCCGTCTTATAAATCTTTCTACAGATAAAAAGTCATATAATTTTTTCTTCGTATAATAATTTCCGCAAGTGATCATTGATTATCGTTATTTACTTTTAAAATATAGATGAGTAATTGATTTCTTTTTTTAGTTTACTGTATTATAATTGTTTTAATTTGGTTTAATATTGAAAATGACGTGATATTTATGTGACAGCTATCCGTTACACTAAGTTCTTTAAAAAAGGAGAACAGAATGGAAAAGAAAATACTAATTATTGAAGATGATCCCGATATAGCAGATCTTCTTGAGCTTCATTTAAAAGATTTGGAACTGAATTTGGATCGGGCCGAAGACGGGGAACTTGGCTTGACAAAAGCCCTGGATAATGATTATGAATTGGTTATACTTGACGTAATGTTACCAAAATTAAATGGGCTTGACGTCTGTAAAAAAATCCGTGAAGATAAGAAGAGTTTGCCAATCCTTATGTTAACAGCAAAATCTGATGAGTTTGACAAGGTGCTGGGTTTAGAGTTAGGCGCTGATGATTATTTAAGCAAGCCTTTTAGTATTCGGGAGTTGATGGCCCGGATAAAAGCGATTATCCGTCGGGTTAATGCGGTGATAGAAGATCAGGTGAGCAGTGATATTACTGAAATCTCTTTCGGTTGGTTAAATATAAATATGGAAAAACGCCGTGTTTTGTTGGATGGAGAAAATATTGAGCTCACAGCGAAAGAATTTGATTTACTTGCACTGTTTGCAGCAAACCCGGGTAAAGCCTATACGCGTGAAAACTTACTAAATATTGTTTGGGGATACCAATTTACAGGGTATGAACACACCGTAAATTCTCACATTAACAGGTTGCGGTCAAAAATAGAAAAGGACCCTGCACAACCCAAGTTTATAAAAACGGTGTGGGGCGTGGGATATAAATTTGCAGAACACGAGGATTTTGAGTGATGAGGGCCTTTTTTCATACATTATATGGTAAAATATCGTCGGTCTTTGTTTTGCTCTTGGTTTTGTTAAGTGTCGTCCAGATTGCGATCTCGGTTGAGTCTTCACTAAATTTTGTTTGTGAAACCGATCAAACAATTAACCGCTACTTAGCCAAAAACCTGGCGAAAAAATTTAAACCACATCTTAAGGATAGTATAGATTATGTTGCAATAGAGTCTATAATTGCAGATTTAATGGAGCTTAATCCACGCGTTGAAATTTATTTACTTGATAAAGATGGCACACTTAGGACCCATTTTTCAAATCCGGATAAAATCAAACTACATAAAATTTCAACAGTACCCATAGAAGCATTTCTTTCCAAGACAAGGGAAGTTCCACTGCCAATTATGGGGGATGATCCAAAAACACCTGATAAAAAGAAAGTTTTTTCAGTAACGCCTATAAACCTGGGGCAGAACCATCCGGGCTATTTATATATAATTTTAGGTAGCGAATTATATGATAATGCAATGAGCGGGGTTGGTGGGAGTTATATTTTAAGTACAACAGCAATTATTTTTGCTGTGACACTTCTTTTTGCAGGCGTGCTGGGGTCGATCTTATTTTTTAACTTAACAAAGCGTTTAAGGAAAATGACCGAAACCGTAAAGGAGTTTGAACAAGGCGATTATAAAAAACGTATCGTTGTACATACTGATGATGAAGTAGGGCAACTTACCAGCGCATTTAATCATATGGCCGAGACCATAGAAACAAACATGAAAGATTTAAAAAAAAACGATCAATTACGTAGAGAACTTATTGCCAATGTCTCTCATGATTTGCGAAGCCCGTTAACATCTATCCAGGGATACATTGAAACTATTTTAATGCGACGGGACAAAATTGATCGGGAACAAAGAACAACATTTCTTGAGATTGTATTAAGAAATGTAAAAAACTTAAACTTGTTGGTAACCGAGCTTTTTGAACTTTCTAAACTGGATACAAAACAGAGTCATCCGGTCACAGAGCCTTTTTCGATTGCTGAATTGGTACAAGATATTGTACTCAAATTCCAACCACTTGCTGAGAAAAAGTCAATCAGTTTACTAACAAAAATCCCAAAAGATTTACCGTTCGTAGTTGGGGATATTGGGATGATCGACCGGGTTATCTCGAACCTTATCGATAACGCCATACGCTATATTAAGCCCAAGGGTAAAGTCACTCTTCTGTTAAAGATGACCAATGATTCGGTTGATGTTATGATTGAAGATAATGGTGATGGAATCCCTGAAAAGGATGTACCTCATATTTTTGACCGCTTTTACCGTGTTGAAAAAAGCAGGTCTAAAAACTCTGGGGGAAGTGGATTAGGCTTGGCGATTGTTAAAAAAATCATTGAAGCGCATGGGAGTAAAATCTATGTTTCAAGTGATGCCTCTCATGGAACACGATTTTCCTTTAAGCTGAAAAAGTATAAAACGGCCCTTATTTCAGCCTGATATTTTGGCCTCATTTTACAAAGGGCTTATACATCAATAACAGAATTGTTGTTAGTAATTTTGTAACTCAAGACAGTTTATACAATGATTTTTGTTTACTTGTAAAATAGAAGAGGTTGTAATTGGTCATTGATGCTGGTTATTGAAAATGACAATCTATCTCCTACGAAAACTTATTTATAACCCATCAAATCTAAAAAAGCAACGATCGCCTTTGGCAGTCGTTGCTTTTTGTGTTTATACAATAAAAAAATCCCCCGGGGATTATCGGGGGATTGGGGGTTAAGCTAATTTTGAGGGATTAGCTTATTTGAGGAAAATAACAGATTTTGTTTGTAATCCTTTTTGAGTGCGAAGTTGGATAAAGTAAATACCGGAAGAAACAACCGTACCGGAATTGTTATTGCCATTCCAAACAAATTTACTTGTTCCACTTTGCAAAAGACCAGTGTGCAAAGTCTTAACTTTTTGTCCTGCTACGTTATAGACCGTTAACTCTGCGATTTCTGTATTGGCCAATTCAACCTGGATTGTTGTTGCCGGGTTAAATGGATTTGGATAAGCAGAATACAACTTATTTGTTGTAATTGTGTTTGCATCATTCAAATCACCAATGGCAGTAACACCCAGTGTAATTGAAACATCGTCTTTAACAAGACCGGTGCGTTCATCTACAACCACACCTGTAAGTTCCTGATCGGTACGCTCAGGAGAAGTTAATAGCAAATCATAACTTCCATAGCCTTCAACGCCAAGCTTAAAGGATCCGTTTTCATCTACATAATCAACTTCTTGCCAGGAATCGGTTCCTTGTTGTTTAATGTAGACCATCGAACCTTCATATACGTTTACACCTGTTGTTTTAGCAAGCCCGCCTGGGTTTACAGTACCGATAATAGAGCCAATTGTTGCACGACGCGCCGGTTTTGGTGTTAGGCTGAAATCCGCCCCGGTGATATTATCTGCCCCGATTGTAATCGGTGTTGCATCTTCCCAGGAGTCGACTCCATCATAAATTTGTGGGAGATACTCAAAGCCAACCCAGCACTGTAAGAAAACGGTGCTTCCTGTAGGGAATATTGCCGGGAACTCATAATTTCCATTTTCATCGATTGTAACATAAGTCTGGAAATTCTCAGGATATGTTGAATATGCTGTTACTTGTCCAAACCCGATTACATTCCCAGCTGTATCGGTAACAGAACCTGAAATTCCATAGCCGCTTGTCGTATCAATTGTATTGAGTTCAAAATTTACTGTAACTGTTTCATTTGGATGATAAACAACCGGATCCGCAGTTAAGAAGGTAGCCTGGTTCTCATAAAATTCTGAGAAATATCCATCGGCCCATGCGAAAGCAACTAAGGAATCTTCATCCAGCATAGTATAGCCTGTAATGGAATAACTGCCTTTGTCATCTGTTGTTGCGTCGTATGTCATCATAAGGTTAGAAACAATATTTGTGCTGATAATTGTTACATTGGCACCAGAAACGGCACTTCCGTTTTCATCGGTAACCGTACCCGATACTGTGTAAGGGAATACTTCAGGATTTGGCAAAGTAAAATCAATACCGGAAACATCTGTTTCTGCCTTGACAACTGTTGCCTCATCACGCGAATGTACGCCATCATAAAACTCTGTATAAATATAACTGGAATCATCAATCATAAAGAAAGCCCGTAAATGCAGAACATAATCACCGGGAGCGACTTCAATATCGTACTCTCCATTAAAAACATCGGCTTTAAAAGGACGACCGGAGTTTACTGAATAGCCGGAGATTGTTACATAATCATAACCATCTGTATTGGCGACAGCACCAGAAATATGTACTTTTTTTCGCATTTCAATCTGATAACCGCTGAAATCATCATCAATTGTAACTACTGTCCACGAGGGAAGTAAGTCACCGTTTCCTGGAACATAAACCACATAATTGCCAAATAAAACGTCAACGGAAAAATCTCCGTTTGCATCGGATGCAAAACTATATGATGCCCAGCGTGTTGGTACTTGGGGCGCCATAAAATGACTTTCTACTTCTGTAAAGTCCGCAGGGTCAACATCTGCAGGAAGCTTTAACATGAAAATATCACTTTGGTAGCCGGCATTTTCAAAACTTACATTACCGGAGAACGTGGCATCTTGCTTGCGTGTTTCAAAAACAATATCCACGATAGTTGGAGTAGGGAACTGTTCAAAATCCGTTACATGGATTGTTACAGGACTATATGAAAATGTATCTTGCTGTGTGATAGTTGTAGGTGTTGGAAACCAGTTTTGGCTAAAATTACCATCTTGGTCTGTCTCAACAGCCTTAACGCCAAAATTACCTTGCGTGGTATCATCTGCCGAAAACCACAAAGTGGTATTGGCAACTGGGTTACCATTATTGGTAACCGTGCCTGAAATAGTTGCAAATTGCGCAAACGCGGCACCGCTCATTAATAGAAGCACAATAAATGTGCGAAAAGTATTTGTTTTGAACATAGTGTTCTCCTTCTAAAGTTTTATGGGATTAATTTACGGGGCTTTCTGTTTCAAATTACATGCCAACTTTTTTTTTGAATAATATTTATTTTGTAAAGTATAAAAAAACAATTACTTACGAGGAAGGGAAGGATATAGGAAAATAGGAATTGGTGAACTTACAAGCGGTTTAATGCTTAGAGACTGGTTTTACTATGAAAAAATTTCATAGTACTGCAGATTTTACATAGCAGGGGGGATTCTTCACCAAAGGACGGTTCCCTGATATAAAACATGTGGGAAGGCAGAATGACACTGAGACTTGTCATGCCCCGATCAAAAACATCGGTTGTAAATCCCGTGTACCGGGGGATTTTCAACTGAGTTGTACCGAAGCATCCCTTCTGCGAAAGCGCGTGGCGAGACCTTCCGGGTTTCTAAAACCCGGGAGGTCTTTATATCTCGGAAATAAACGGATTCCATCGCTAGGAGCGATGGAATCCGTTTAAAACGCGCGAAAGCATAGAACATCCTTAAAGAACTTGCAGCTCTTGAAGGTTAATAAAAACCTCCGCGCTCTCCATGCCTCCGTAGTGAAAAAAAGATATATTAAGATGGGATTCTTCCCCCGCCAGAAAAGAGGCGGGGTCATAATGACATTCCATATCTTAAAAAGAATAGCCTAAGATTAATTTTGTTGTATTTCCATCTGCCTGAGCGCCCATAGTTATTTTATTAAAAGGACGATTTATGTCGTATAAATTATATAGCCCCCAAACAAGATAAGCACTAATCAAAGCTGTCCTTAATTTATAAACGCTATTGTAATTAGCGTACAAGGTTGAAAAATCGGAACCACGTTTGGCGTTCACGTATAAATCCCTGTTTTCACCGGTTTTGATGTGACTTATAATTATTCCACTTAGTAGCCCTACGGAAACAGCAGTGTGTAGATAACCATCAATTTCACGTTCTTTAATCAAATGTCCGCTGCCGGGCAGAAGCATCGAGGATACAGAAATCCAGGGCGAAGCTGTGGCTTGTGCCTCTTTGTGTATGATAGGGTCGTTGTTCCCGCTTGGTTTTTGTGGAAACAGGTTCTCCTGTGTTTTTATGTATTCAAAGAACTGAATTATTTTTGGAGATGTTTTTTTAGGATTTAATGTATAAGAAATATCGGTTTTTAAAATTGAAATAATGAATTCTTTTGCCTGGCTCGTATCATTTAAAGCGTACGCGGCGTTAAGCATGTATGTGTATATTTTTAAACTGTCTGATTTTGTTGTGAACGCATCAGCTAATAGAAATTGACCCTTTTGTAAAACTTTCTCATAATTAAATGAAATAAAGTCTTGCTCAAGGTCTTTTATGCTTTGTGTGTTCTCCTGGGCAAAAGATAAAGTTGACAGGAGTATAGAAAGTATGATTATTTTAGTCATAAGTATCAATTTTTTATTTTTTCATCCAGAATAATATTTTTACTTATTAGCGGTTTCCCGGTCCAGAAGAGTGTATCCGTATAGCTTTTGTAATATTGGTTTTCAATTAAAATCGTTTTATTCTTTTTACTTAACATGATTGGTTTATCTAATGGCGTAGTACCATAATAATTTCCATCAATAAATACTTTGCCCCAAGGCTGAACAGTTAATTCCAATTTATAGAAAATTGAATCTAAATTATAGTTAAAAATATTTGTTCGGTTTGCAGTAATTTCAATACTATCGTTCCAGGATGGATAGGCTGAGTTTTGTAAACTGAGAAGATATTTCCCCGGTTTGATTACAATCGAATCCTTTAGCGGGGTTGTATCAATTAGTTGATAATCCAGGTAAATCCGGCACCAGGGATAGGTATTTACAAAAAGTTTTGTTTCCTTCTTTGGGGCAATAATTTCCCTGTCCAGTTTCTTTTTTGGTTGGTTGAGGTGATCTTTATTAAGACTAATTTCTGTATCGCCCTTAATTATATTATTTCCGGAAGTAACGTTGTTATCTTTTTTATTGATTGCAGTATTTACAGTGTCAGGCGGGAGAGAGGGCGATTTAGGTTGTGCATCTTTCTGAACAAAATACGCTATAAAAATTAATAAAATCGCTGCCGGAATCAGGAAATAAAATAGATTGGATTTAGTTTTTTTTACATTGATTTCAGAGTCGTCTTTTTCCTGAATATTTAAGCCCTCTTTTAAAACAACAAGCACTTCATCAATTTTTGCGGGTCGCTTTTCAACCTCTTTTGAGAGGAGTTTATCCGTAAGCTCAGAGAACCCATCAGGGATTTTAGAATTTAAACTGTTTAGGGCCCGGGGTTTATAAGTCAATATCTTTGAAAATATCTCGCCAAAATTTGGGGCATCAAACGGGTTTTGCCCACTAAGTACCTGATAAAAAATTACGCCCAATGAATACAGGTCGCTTTGTTTTGTAACCGGCAGGTTATTAATCTGCTCGGGTGACATAAATAGTGGCGTGCCCAATAAACGGCCGTCCGGTGTAGTTCGTTTTAGCGACTCGTGAAAAGAAATTCCAAAATCAGTCAATTTTACTGAGCCATCTGTATCCACCAATAAGTTTTGTGGTTTTAGGTCACGGTGAATATAACCATGTTTATGGATTACCGCGATGCATCTGGCAATACTAAGGCAAAGATTTAACTTTTCGTCCAACGAAAGGGCATGTTCCTCCAGGTAATCATTTAAATTACCGCCCGCAATAAATTCCATCGAAATATAAAAATCCTTATCCGAGGCACGGCCATAATCATAAATAGCCACAATCGACGGATGGTTTAGTTCGGCCACGATGCGTGCTTCACTTTCAAAACGTTTTATCAGCTTTTTATCATCGCTGTGATGCACTTTTAAAAGAGTCTTCCGGTTTAAAACTGTATGCACAGCTTTATAAACCGAAACGGGCCCGTTTTCGGAGATGGTTTCTATAATATTATAATTTGCGATTCGTTGTGACATATTTTAAGACGTGTGAAATCCATGATAGAATCTAAAAAATTGAGAAAACTTAAAATTTTAGGATTAACTATTGTGCTATATCCCAAGTTCCTTGGCTTTTAGTTGCAGTGATCTCAGCGAAATATCCAGGCTTTTGGCTGCGAGCGTTTTATTCCCGTTAAACTCCTTGACCCTCTCGCTGATCAGGCGGTTTTTATATTCTTCCATTGTACCATTAAATGAATTTTCATTTTCATCAAAGATAATATCTTCATCGGTAATGGTGTCATCGTTGGATAGGATCGCGGCCCGTTTAATCAGGTTTTCTAGCTGCCTTACATTTCCCGGCCAATTATAGCCCATAAGTTTTTTTATGGCTTTTTGCGTTATTTGTAGTTTTGGATTATTTAATCCTTCTTTCAGAAAATAGTTCGCTAAAAGGGGTATATCGGAACGACGCTCCCTTAAAGGTGGGGTGACAATGGTGATTACATTAAGCCTGTAATATAAATCTTCCCTGAATGTCCCTTCATGGATCATCTTTTGCAGGTCACGGTTTGTTGCGGCAATTATGCGTACATCAATTTTGCGGACAGTGTTCTCACCCAGCCGTTTGATTTCCTGGTTTTGTAAAACACGCAATAATTTGGTTTGAAGATCGGCTGATAACTCGCCAATTTCATCCAGAAAAAGTGTGCCGCCGTTTACCGCTTCAAAAAGGCCGGGCTTATCTGAATTTGCCCCGGTAAACGCCCCCTTTTTATAACCGAACAATTCACTTTCTAAAATTGAAGAGGGGATATTCCCCGCAAACTGTGCAATATAGGCCTTGTCTTTACGAGAACTTAATTCATGGATTGCCCGTGCCACCAAATCTTTTCCTGTGCCATTTTCCCCGGTAATAAGAACTGAAACATCGGTTGGGGCAACTTTGGTAACCAACCGGGTTAACTGGCGCATTATATCAGAATCGCCAATCATTCGTGGTAATTTGCTATGCACGTCTAATTGGGATTTTAACACAATATTTTCCGCGGTGATTTCTTTGGCGGAAAGTGCCTGTTCCAGCGTAAGCGATGCTATCGGTGCAAAGAAGGAAAGCAGTTGCCGGGAAGCTTCATTAAAGCTTTGCCTGTTTTCACGGCTGTCAAAGTACATAATCCCGTACAACTCATTTTTTACTTCCAATGGAAAGGCCAGAATAGCATGGATTTTATTTATTTCAACACTTTTAATTCCGGCATAGTCCCCGTCTTCCGAGGTATCAAACGTTAAAATGGCTTCGCGTTCTTTTAATATTCTCCGAAAAACCGTTTCCGAAAAATAGGTATCCCCATCATTTTTATTATTCAAATTTTTGATTCGTTTAACCTTAAAAGCGTCACTTACCGAATCATAAAAAACAAATGCCCCCACCTCGGCGCCGGTTATTTCAATTAATTGCGCGAGCAGGACATCAAGGATATTATGGGCATCCTTTTCTTCGGCCATCAATTTTGTTAAGCCAAAAATAAACTCTAAATGGCCCTCATTAAGATTTGTAAATAAAGTTTTCATTTTATCGCGTATAATTAAAAATATTGAATGTGGATTTGCAGCTATTGCCCATTTTATCAACTATAAAAAGGGCCCAAAAATTATCCAGATTATCCAGCTTGTTAAGAATAGATTGATCTTCTAATAAAAAATTTGTGCTATCTGAAGGGATATTTTCAATCTTACCAATTAATCCAAATTGCTGCAAAGTATAAACTTCGATACGGAATGTAAAATCATAGTTGAGCTTAACAGGCTCCCAGGTAAATAATACTGTGCCAGATTCTTCTGAATCCGGGTCTGGCAGCAACAAGTTTAAATCTTCCATGATCACCCTGCGGATGTGGAAAGGGCTGTATAAAAAAACATCGTTCCCGGCCGTGGTAAGTTTTATTTCAAAATCTTTTTCGACTATATTCTCTGGCGTCAAAAGGCTATCAATATTTTCCAGGGGCATCTCAATTTGATACGTGTTTATGGCCCCGGCTTTTATGCGGGTTAATTCCTGGATATAGTCACTCTCGTTTAATACAATCTCTGCTTTTGAAATAATTGTATTGTTCAGCAGTGTAACATCGGTTTGGAATGTGAGTGTGGTTCTGGAATTGAAATTTTCAAATGATGAAATAAATTCAGTGCTGCTTAAAATAGGTGCATCACTTTGGTAAGTTTCGCTATCAGGGTCAAAAGGATTTACACGAGGCGCATCGCAGGCGATAAAAGTAATAAAAATAACTGAAATAAAAAAAACAATGCGCATAGGATTATATTCTTGATGAAAGATTTAAGTTTAATGAGTCTGTTATAATTTAACTTTTTACTTGTTCATGTCAAAACAACAATATCACGTAATCAAATAAAATCTATCCACATGCATCCCAATAATGTGATGTAAATAATTTTGCTTTGATAATATAGGCAGCGGCATAATCTTTATCGGTTTTAAGGTCTACTAATTGCCAGTTATCCGCGTCTTCGTTTTGGTCACGAATTGCAAGTAACTTTACTGGCGCATCCGGCTTTAAACTAACATCGAAAGTGTGCAGGGGAATCGAAAGGCCTTTTCCCACTGCTTTGATGAAGGCTTCTTTGCGGCTCCAGCAATTAAAAAAACCTTGTAATTTCTGATCTTCAAGTAGGCTTAAATACGATTCGATTTCTGCTTTGGAGAAAAACCGCTTAGCAATATCGACTGTGGTCATTTCGCTGCGAAATTGTTCTACATCAATGCCAACTGGGCCTAAATCACTGATGGCAATTAAGCCCAGGTTCCCGGAATGGGAAATATTAAAATATATTTTTGGTGATGTGTTTTCTAACTCAGGTTTACCAAACTTATTAAATGAAAATACAATTTCAGGGGCTGGCAGGTTAATAATCCCGGATAGTTTTTTTTTAAGTAGGGTACGGGTTACCGAAAAACGTTTTGGTCAATAGGAAAATGAAAGCGGTTAGCCCGCTTTTTCTCTTCCGCGGAAAGGATGGTATCAGCCTCGCTTATTATATGTTTGGACCGGTCATAACGAATGAGCCAAATATGGACATCATTGTTTAGTTTTGAAATTGGACTTTCCTGTTTTAACCAGGCAGCATCTTCCATAATTAGCCACTTAAGTTAAAATGTGTGCTCAAATCCCGGAAAATAGTTTGAGCAAGGGTTGGGATTTGATCTTGTAAATAAAAATGCCCGCCGGGAAACATACGCAGGTTGAATTCTTTTTTTGTGTGGATTCTCCACTCGTCTAATTCATCGCGGGTCACGCTATCATCGGTTAAGCCGCCTAAGGCCGTTAAGGGAATATTTAATGGTTCCCGTTCTTGATATATGTATGTTTCGCACACTTCAAAATC
The DNA here is from genome assembly GCA_024277115.1 of Calditrichota bacterium. Lineage (GTDB taxonomy): Bacteria > Calditrichota > Calditrichia > Calditrichales > J004 > JABFGF01. The sequence goes on along the minus strand of JAJRVW010000003.1, from coordinate 17,173 downwards.
AGCCCGGATTATGGGGATGACCAACTCCATCAGTTCCTCGTGGGCCAATATTTCTTTTGGCGTTCCCCCATAACTTTGGATTTTATGAATAAATTTATCACGTGGCAGTTTATGGATTGGTTCGTCCCGTTCAGCGATATGTGGCGCACCTCGCCCGGAAAAGAACAAGTGCTCTGGGATTTTCGAATACTTTTCTTCTAAATAATGTGTCAGTTCAAAACCTGTGGCAGCGCCCATGCTATGCCCAAATAAGACGAAAGGGCGGTCCAGCTCATCTTTGATTCCTTCTGCAAGACGGGATACAAGCTCAGGGAGGCTTTTTACTAAAGGTTCGGCCAGTCTAAGCCCTCGACCGGGGATTTCGATTGCGCACAATTCAACATTAGTGGGCATGACATTCGCCCAATCCCGATAAGCAACGCTGCTTCCACCTGCAAATGGCAGGCAAAACAGTTTTAACTTTGCGTTTGGGTTTGGCTTTATTTTTACGATCCAGGGGTTGGTGTTTTGGTAATTCATTCTTTTTTAATAAGTGTGATGAAAATATGAATTACTGAATTATGGTGCAATAAATGGTTTATTCCTGCTATTTCAATAATTCAGTAATTCAATAAATTCGTTTTATTTTCCATCCATTTTCTGACGAAGGCTTAGAGGGCGCATATCAGTCCAAACTTCCTTAATATGGTCCAGACATTCCTGTTTCAAACCTGTTGTTCCCTCATCGCGCCAGCCCAGGGCATTTTCACGGTCGGCAGGCCAAATGGAATATTGCTCTTCGTGGTTTAAAACAACTTTATAAATTGTTTTGTCTTCTTGTTCTTCATGGCTCATAATTGGCTCCTTGATTTTTTTAACTGTTCTTCTAAATATCGCTCTTTTTGTTCTTTTATTTCATCTTTATGTACGGTTTTAATCTTATAAGTAAACCCGGTAGGTGTCATTTGTTCTGCAGTTTGATGCGCCAGCATTTCTCTTAAATCTTTATTAAAAGAAAAAATAAAGACGAAGATAAACATCAAAATACCGGATACGGTAAATACGGCTTCAAGACCAACAATGTCGGCCATAACCCCGCCGATCATCATGCCCAAGGGTGCAAAGCTCCCGGATAAAGTTGTCAAAGCCCCCAATACCCGTCCGCGAATCTCACTCGGGATGGTGAGCTGCATAATTGTAAATATATTAACAATTGTAAAGCCGCCTAAAAATCCACCAACAGTGAATAAAATCAAAGCAGGTGTGGAACTATGAACCTGAACGAGTGCGACATAACCAATCGCTTCCAAAAGCATAAAAATTATCAGCAAGCGTTTACGTGCATTGCCATGAAGGTTTAATATACCTGCCGAGAGTGAACCAAGAAGTGACCCAATACCCGAAACTATAAGAAAAATACTAAACCATTCATTTGTAAGGCCTAAAAATTCTTTTATATAAAAAACCAAAAGAGTTGTTATGGACGAGGCAAAAAAACCGGTGACTAATGAAAGAATCAAAAGGCGGTTTAGGCCTTTGTTTTTTTTAATATATTCCAGACCCTCTTTCAGGTCTATTTTAAAAGCATCGATATACTTAGAAAAGGAACTGACTTTATCAGGGATCCGTTGCGGGATATTGATAAACGATTCGCTTATTGCGGAAAAAATAAATGAGATGCCATTGATAAGCATAACAAGCGGCATCCCAACTGTGGTGTATAAAATGCTGCCAAGGCCCGTACCAAAAAACATGGAAATTGTATCAGATAATTTGCCCATTGAGTTGGCCCCGGCTACTTTGCTTTTAGGAACGATATCCGGGATTGCTGCGCTTATCGCCGGGCCAAAAAATGCCTGGGAAGTGGATGAAATTATCGTTAGTCCAAATAGAAGTATCAGAAGCGTTGTACTGTAATCCGGAGTGAAAAAGAAAAACGAAGCCACTGCAAGCATATTGAGGCCACTGATTAAATCAGTGGAAACGATAATTTTTTTTCGGGAAAACCGGTCGGCAACCGCACCTCCGATAATCGCCATTAATACAAGGGGAATGGCCGAAGAAGATTGGAACAAGGATACAATTGTCTTGGAGCCGGTTTTTTCCTCCAGCCAAAGAAAAATGGCAATCATATAAATTTTTGTGCCAAATTTACTTACAAGTTGCCCTTGCCACAACAACAAGTAATCTTTTGTGAAAAGCTTTTTGGGCTCCTGAATAGTCTCTTCCTGAGCTTTATCCGAAGCAACAGCCTCACCCTTGGTCTTTACGTCCCGGGCAGGAGAAACCATTTCTTCTTTTTTCGCTTTTTTTGTAGATTGTTTCTTTTTCTTTGCCATTTTTTCCTTAAAAAAATAAGCTCCAAATTTAGCGGATGTACCTTACAATATCAACCAAAATAAGATACTGAAAATACAGGGTTTATAAGGATTTCTGTCTATGTTCTTTTAATATAACCAAAATTTATAAATACGTGATCCCATTCCCGGTTGATTTTTTTTATTATTTCCTGGCTCAGGTCTACGTGTTTGTTTTTTTGATAGTTCTTATGGTCTTTTTCAAATTGCTCTAATTTGGGTTTTAAGTTCTCAAATCCTGCAATATTTAGCTTTTTATAGATTGCTTCAATGGTTTCAATTTTATTCTTTTCAAAGTATTCAAATTTTATTTCATAAAGCTGTACATCGGGGATTAATTCCCTTTGCGAAAAATATGCATTGTACATGGCTTTATAGTCATTTATAATATAATCGTCCCACTTGGTTAGGTCAGGTGTTTGCAAACAGGTTTCAGGCAGCATTTTCTGATATAAACGTTGCGTAGATAAAAAAACCGTGTATGGATCGCGGACAATGTTTACGAAACGCGCATCGGGGAACATGTCCAATAAAATTTTTACACGGGCTGTATGGTTGGGTGATTTTAAAACCAATGGTTTTTTATAGAGCCAGGTCAGTTTCTTGAAAAAATAGGTTAAGCTTTCTTGCCAACGCTTTAAATCTTCTGCAGGTACATTTTCAAATGTGTGGAACCGGGTATAGTATGCATGGTTTTCCGGAAATGTCCAGCCAATTAATGGCGAACGCTGCGATAGCACAGAAAGACCAGATTCATCTTCTCCGGGATCACGAAAGGTAACCTGCATATTGTCCATAGGGCGGTTTTCTGCTTTGGCGTTGGTAAAATTCTTCTCCATCATTTCATCACGAAATAAAAACTGGTGCGGACGCGAAACCTGAAAAAGGTTTGGGAAGGCAAACTGTTCATCCATCGATATTAAACTATGTAACAGGGTAGTGCCCGAACGCCAATGGCCTAAAATAAATAAAGGTTTTTCAATTTTTATATCACGGATTTTATCACCAAAGAGGGCATCCTCTTTCTTGCGCCCGCGCGAATTTATGCTACCGGAAATAATTAGAAACACAATACGTTTCCAATATTTGGCTTCAACCCTAAAATTGTTTTCTTTTAAAAGTTTAAACAAATCGCTTAAAGTAATTCCAACTAAAGCTTGCACTTTCTCTCCGATTTTATTTTAATGTCTGCGTTTCAATCCTGAAATTTAGTTTTCCAGAACCGAGTTTACGATATTTTCTAATTCATTTATATAATTTTTCGCAATCCGTTTTACGGTTGCATCTTTAAAAACATTTTTACTATAAAGCCAGCGGACACTAAGCTCACCGCCATTTACCACACCAACAATATAAAGCTGGGCGCTACGTTTATCATCCGGGTGTTGCTCCGGCCCAACGTTTTCTACCGATTGGCGAAATGGTACTTTTGCCGACTGTTTTGTCTGGCGGCCACCTTCATCAAAACGGCCAAGATAATTAAAATTGATTTCTGCTTCCGGTAAGGAAGATAATTCTTGGCGTAATTTCTTATCCGGGCTAAGATATTTTAAAATATTGTAGCCCACACCGTGATTGGGGATTTCAGAAAGTTGTTCCTTTACGCGGAGTACCTGTTCGCGTACCGAAGTTGCATTTTCGATGTTTAAAAACACGGGAAAAATACTTGTAAACCAGCCCACAGTCCGCGAGAGGTCCACATCCTCAAACAAATCCTCGCGGCCATGGCCTTCCATCTCAACGAGCATATTTTTTGCGCCACTATACCGTTGCATGGTTCGCAACAGGGCCACAAGCAAAATTTCATTGATTTGACTGTTGAGTAATTTTGGCACTTCCTGTAATAATTTATTTGTATTCTCTTCGCCAAAACCCATTGTGATGGCCTTGGTAGAGCCGTACGTGTTTGCGCCGGCTGGCTTATCCAAAGGTAAACTTGTAACAGTCGCATTGGCCAGGCTTTGCCAATAAGCGCTTTCTTTGATTAGTTTATCTGAGCCCGCCAACTTTACTAACCGTTCGGACCATTTTTTATACGATGTGCTTTTCTGTGGAAGTTTCACCTCTTTTCTTTCAAGTACCTGTGCAAAAATACTTGAGAAATCTTCAATAATTATGCGCCAGGAGACGCCATCAATTACAAGATGGTGGAAAACAAACAGCAGTTTGGAATTTGATTTATTGCCACACTCGAAAAAGCGTACTTCAAAAACAGGGGCTTTATCCAGCTTAAAGCTTTTTTGGATCAGGGCTGCTTCATCTTCAATGAACTTCTTTTGTTTTCCACGCCGATATCCTGAAATATCAAAATATTTTAAGGGGGCCGATTCGGGTAATTCTTCAATCTCCTGGCTCCAAACGCCGTTTTCATTTTTATAAGAAGCCCGTAAAATATCATGGTGCGCCATTAGCTTTAAGATTGCATTTTCCAAAAGGGAAATATCCATCGGTTCCTTCTGGAAAAGCTCTAAAATCATCGATGTATTAAATTGCTGCGGATGATCGGTGTGGTGTTCAAAAAACCAATGCTGGATTGGCGTGATCGGGACAGCTCCAGTCACTAAACCTTGCTCAGCTTCAAATTCTTCCAGCGTGGAGACTACCTCCGAAAGGGCGGCAATTGTCGGGTTCTGAAAAACCTGGGTCGGGGTCATATACAGCCCGGCCTGTTTGGTTTTTGCGATGGTCTGGATCATTAAAATAGAATCCCCGCCAAGTTCGAAGAAATTATCATGAATGCCGATGCGCTCCACATTTAGGATTTGTGTCCAAACATCGATCAATTTTTGCTGGGTTTCATTTTGTGCTTTTTCAAACCGGTTCTCCAGCTCTGGCCTTTCCTGGCTTGGTGCTGGCAAAATGCGGCGGTCAATCTTGCCATGTGCTGTTAACGGAAACTGCTCTAAAAGTATAAAGGCCGCCGGTACCATATAATCGGGAACATACGCTTTCATAAACGAGCGAAAAGCGCTGACAGATATTTTTTTCTGATTTTTGGTGACCACATAAGCGACAAGTTTTTTATCGCCGGGCGTATCTTCGCGCAGCAGTACAAGTGTCTCCCGGACTTCAGGATGTTTTGCCAGCGCGCTCTCAATTTCACCGAGCTCAACCCTGAACCCGCGCAACTGTACCTGGTGATCGATACGGCCAAGATATTCCAGGTCGCCATTGGCCAGCAATCGGGCCGAGTCCCCGGTACGGTAAAGCCGCCCGGCATTGTTTTCAACAAAAGGATCAGGGATAAAACGCTCCACGCTCAAGTCGGGCTGTTTATAATAGCCCCGGGCAACACCTGCGCCCCCCACATATATTTCGCCCGGAACGCCAATGGGAGCAGGCTGAAGGTTTTGATCGAGCACATAAATTTGGAGATCGGGAATGGGCTCGCCGATTACACTTCCCGTCGCCGTGGATAAATCTGCTAAATTGATTGGCCGGTAAGTTACATGGACAGTTGTTTCGGTGATACCGTACATATTGATTAATTGCGGTGTTTTATCCCCGTGGCGCTCAAACCAGGGTCTAAGGCTTTGCAGTTCCAGCGTATCCCCACCAAAAATGACATAGCGCAGGGCAAGGTTAGTATTTTGGCCAAGACTGGCTTCGGCCTGGTTTAGTTGTTGAAAAGCAGATGGCGTCTGGTTTAATACGGTTACTTTTTCCTTAACCAGCAGTTGATAAAATGCCTGTGGTGAACGGCTGACAAGGTAGGGCACCACCACCACACGGCCGCCATAAAATAACGCGCCCCACAGTTCCCAAACTGAAAAATCAAAAGCATACGAATGGAAGAATGTCCACACATCCTTTTCATTAAAATTAAACCAGGCCTCGGTTGCCGAGAACAAACGGCCTACATTGGCATGATTGACCATTACACCTTTGGGCTTGCCGGTAGAACCTGAAGTATAAATAATATAGGCTGTGTTTAAAGGATCAATTTTCAAACCAAGGTTTGAGCTATCCTCTTTCTCAATCTCGGTCCGGGATTTATCCAAATAGACAATTTGAGCACTGTTTTCGGGCAAATTTTCTTTCAGGTTTTGTTGTGTGAGAATGAGCGGCACCTGAGAGTTTTCCAAAATCAAAGACAAACGCTCTAATGGGTAAGCCGGGTCGAGTGGTACATAGCCCGCGCCGGTTTTTAAAATTGCTATAAGGCTGATAATCATTTCCAGGTTGCGTTCCACCGTTAAGCCAACAAGGTCTCCGGGATTAATACCTTGCTTTTTTAAGTAGCGTGCCAGCTTATTGGCTTTTTGGTTTAGCTCAAAATATGTAAGCGTTTTACTCTTGTCATCTGTGCTAAAAATCACTGCGATATTTTCAGGAAAACGTGTGACTTGTTCTTCAAAAATTTCATGTATACATCTGTGTGAATCAAAAACCTGCGGGGCCTTATTCTGAAGTTTTATAATACGCTCTTTTTCTTCTGCTTCAATTAATCGGGCTTTAAATACGGGATTGTCCGGTTCTGCGATCAGCGCTGATAGCAATGTCTCAAAATGCCTGTTCATTTGTTTGATTGTATCCAGGTCGAATAAATCCGTGTTAAACTCAAATGATCCCTGGATGCCGTATGCCGTTTCGGCCAAAGTGATGGAAAGGTCAAATTTTGCAAGGGTACTGTCCCCGCCAACCGGTTCAATGGAAAAATCGCTTGTTTCCATTGTGCCAATCTCTGGCGTGTTTTGCATGGTAAACATCACTTGAAACAGTGGCGTGTAACTCATTTCACGATTTGGGGCAACGCTGTCAACAATCGTTTCAAAAGGGATATCCTGATTGGCGTAGGCATTTAGGGTGTTTGTGCGAACCTGCTGTACCAATTCTTTGAAAGAAATATTTTCGGATAAGTCACTGCGGATAACCAATGTATTTACGAAAAAGCCAACAAGTGGCTCAAGGTCGGCATCATTTCTGTTGGCGATAGGTGTGCCCACGGCGATGTCGTCCTGTCCGGAGTAGCGCGCCAATAAAACCTGAAAGGCGGCCAGTAAAGCCATAAAACTTGTCACGCCTTCCGCCTTGCAAAATGTACCGACGGAATGACTAAGACCGCTATCAAAAGAAAAACTGAACGTATCGCCATTATAGGTTTGTATAGCCGGGCGTGGCCTGTCCAAAGGCAAGTTGAGTAAAGGAGGCAAACCTGTAAGTTGTTTTTTCCAATAGCCCAATTGCTGGTCAAAAATTTCGCCTTTAAGCCACTCACGCTGCCAGTTGGCAAAATCGGCGTATTGAAATTTTAAAGTCGGTAATTGTGCGGGAACCCCAATAGCGTGTGCATTATAAAGGGCGGCAATCTCCCGTACCAGTATGCCCATCGACCAGCCATCGGAAATAATATGGTGCATGTTCATTATAAAGATATGGTCGTCGTCGGCAATTTTAATAAGGTATGCCCGGAACAAAGGTCCGGTCTCTAAATCAAAAGATTGTTGAATTTCATTATCTGCAAAACTAAGGGCCTCTTTTTCGCGCTGGTATTCTTCAATGTTTTCGAGGTTGATAATTTCAAGCCCGCTTTGTGGAACCTCGGCGATTTTTTGTAAAGCAACGCCCTCGATCATATCAAACGTCGTCCGCAAGGATTCATGCCGCAAGATTAAATCGTGCAAAGTTTTTTGAAGCAGGTCTGCTTTTAGAGTCCCTTTTAAACGGACCACTGATGGTAAATTATACATGGCGCTGTTGGGCACCAGTTGATCTAAAAACCACAAGCGTTGCTGTGCAAAAGAAAGCGGAATGGGCTGTGTACGGTCAATAATTTTTACAGGTGGCAGATCAATGGCCGGTTGTGTTATTTGTAATTCTTCGATTTTTAAAGCCAAATCGGCAATGATCGGCATCTCGAAGATGAAGCGCAGCTCAAACTTTATCTTGAATTCCTTCTGTATGCGGGAGGCCAATTGTGTGGCAATTAAGGAATGCCCGCCTATTTCAAAGAAATTGTCATAAACGCCTACACGCTCAATTTTTAGAACTTCCAGCCAGATCGAAGCGATGGTTTTTTCTTTTTCATTTCGTGGTTCAATAAATTCTGCTTTTATGGAATCCCGGTCAAACTCAGGTTTGGGCAGGGCTTTTTTATTGATTTTCCCGTTCGGTGTAAGCGGAAATGATTCCATTTTTACAAAAGCAGATGGAACCATATAGGCAGGGAGCCGGGCGTTTAAAAAATCACGGAGGGCCACACCTGTAATTTCTTCATTATTGCAAATATAATAAACTGCCAGACGTTTATCGCCCGGTGTGTCTTCGCGTACAATAACAACGGCATCGGCAATGGCCTGATGTTCTATAACGGCGTTTTCAATTTCGCCCAACTCAATGCGGAACCCGCGTACTTTTACCTGGTCATCAATCAGGCCTAAAAATTCAATTGTCCCATCCGGCAGGAAGCGCGCTAAATCTCCTGTTTTATAGAGCCGGGCGCCGGGATTTTGGGCATAAGGGTTGGGTATAAACTTATCAGCAGTTAAATCGGGCCGTTTAAAATAGCCACGCGCTAAACTAGAACCGCCAATACACAATTCGCCCGGAATGCCAATCGGCACTGATTGAAGATAATCATCTAAAATATAAAGCTGGCTGTTATCTATGGGCTTGCCAATCGGTACATTATTGCCTTCAAGGTTGGTGCGTATAACAAAACTGCTGGCACAGACTGTGTTCTCGGTCGGGCCATAGGCATTGAGCATCCGTCGGCCAATATGCCAATGATTGGCAAGATCAACAGGCAAGGCTTCCCCGGCAGAAACCAACGTTTTCAGATCAGGAAAATGTTCATCGCGCAATAAAGCAGAAACGGATGGCGGCAAGGTTACGACCGAAATTTTATTATCTTTTAAAGTATTGATAAGACCCGGGCCTGGCATTAAATCATCTTTACCGGCCAAATAGAGTGTCGCGCCGCTTATTAAAGTCGTGAAAATTTCTGAGACGGAGGCATCAAAACTGAACGAAGCAAATTGAAGGCATCGTGATGATTCGCTCAATTCAAAATCTTTGATCTGAAAAGTAGTCAGGTTGCACAGGCTTTGATGTTGGACCATTGTCCCTTTTGGCCGGCCTGTCGAACCCGATGTATAAATCATATAAGCCATGTTTTGCGGATGTACGGCGCTGTTCGGATTAGAAATGTTTTTGCTCAAGGCATCCAAATCATCAAGATAAATGAGTTCAATGTCACTTGGAATTGTATCATCTTTGATGGAATCGATATTTAAATGAACATTTTTATGCGTAAGTAAAATGTGAATGTCCGCATCCCTGATAATATAATCTTTGCGTTCCTGCGGGTAGGCCGGGTCAATCGGTACATAAACCCCGCCTGCTTTTAACACGGCAAGCAAGCCTACGACCATTTCTACCGAGCGTTCTACCGAAATGCCCACAAGCGTTTCCGGGCGAACGCCTTTTTCGATAAGATAATTGGCGAGTTGATTGGCTTTTTTATTAAGCGCCGAAAATGTGAGCTCCTCGGTTACTGTATTCTTTATTACATGAAGTGCAATTTTATCCGGATATTTTTCGGCCGTATTTTCAAATAGCTGATGAATACACTGGTTGTCCGGGAAAGGCGATTCTGTATGGTTCCATTTTTGGGTAATCGTTTTAACTTCATCAGCTGAGGTCAATGCAATCTGTGCAAGCGCTTGACGCGGATTGTCCGTGATCTTTTCGACGAGGGTCTCAAAATGCCCCAGCATACGTTCCATCGTTTCCCGTTTGAACAAATCGGTGTTGTATTCCAGCTCTGCGGCCAACTGATCGGGAAATTCGATCATTGAAAGTGTCAGGTCAAATTTAGAGACTTTTGCATCAGCGCCAATCGGTTGGATTTCCAGGTCTCCGATGGCTTCAGAATTCAGCTTTCCTGAATTTTGAAGAACAAACATCACCTGGAAAAGGGGAGAATGGCTCATGCTCCGTTCATTTTGCAATTCGTCCACAAGCTGCTCAAAGGGAACATCCTGATGGGCGTATGCGCCGAGTGTAAAATCCCTTACATTTTTTATCAGGTCAACAAAGGTCAGTTGCGGATCAAAATCGGCACGGAGAACAAGGGTGTTTACGAAAAATCCTATCAAGGCTTCGGTTTCAGAATAATTTCTGTTGGCGATCGGTGATCCGGTAAAAATTTCATCTTGCCCGCTTTGTTTATGCAGCAATGTTTGCCAGATGGCCAATAGCACCATAAAGAGCGTACTATTATTTTCGCGCGCGAGCTTGTTAAGCTTTTGAGTAAGATTTTTAGAAAGTTGAATTGGAACAATATCGCCATTAAATGTTTGGATCGCCGGGCGTGGATAATCGGTTGGTAAATCCAGTACAGGCGGATTTATACCAAGTTTTTCCTTCCAAAAATTAATTTGTGCCTCAAGGGTTTCATCTTTTAACCAGGAGCGTTGCCAGGTGGCGTAATCGGCATATTGGATGGGCAACTCGGGCAACATTGGTTCATTGCTTTTATTTAAAGCATCGTATAAAAGGGCAATCTCACGCATTAAAATATTAGTGGACCAGCCATCGGAAATAATATGGTGCATATTAAAAAGGACCACATGTTCACGATCGTTTAATTTAATAAATTGTACAAAAAATAAGGGGCCGGATTCAAGATCAAAAGCATGTGTGGCGCTTGCAAAGGAGAGCGTTTTAACTTCCTCTTCCTGTGCGCTTGGCGAGAGTTTTGTCAGGTCGGTTAGTTCGGGCTTATAATTTATTTCCGCATTTATTTTTACAAAGGGGCTGCCATCTTTATTTCCAAAAGTTGTTCTGAAAACTTCGTGCCGTTCTATAATTTTATTGATAGCAGCTGTGAGGTGATCAAGTTTAATTTTACCGATTAATTTAAAGGCGCTTGGAATATTATAATTTGCATTGCCCGGGGCCAATTGATCTAAAAACCAAAGTCTTTGTTGTGAGAATGAAAGCGGCAATTCCCGGTTTCTGTCCGTAGCCACAAGTTCGGGAAGAATGATTTTATCGCCATGTTGCGCTTGCTCTATTTGCAGTAAAAAGCTGCTTAATGTGGGCGCTTCAAACAGGGTTCTTAAAGGTAATTCAAGTTCAAAAATATCGCGAATGCGCGACATTAATTGTGTGGCCAAAAGAGAATGACCGCCGAGATCGAAGAAGTTGTCGTGCATACCAATCTTTTCAACCCCGAGTATTTCGCTCCATATTTCAGCAAGCTGTACTTCTTTCTCCGAGGTTGGTGCAACATAAGTTTGTTGCAGTTCGTCACGGGAATATGCCGGTTTTGGAAGGGCACGCTTATCAACTTTTCCGTTGGATGTAAGAGGTATCGCGTCAAGTTCTTCGAAAACAGATGGCACCATATAGTCCGGAAGCGATGCTTTAAGTTTTTCTCGAATTTCCTTTAGATTTATTTTTCCGGTTTTGGCGACAATATAAGCTACAAGCCTTTTATCGCCCGGTTTATCTTCGCGGACAATCACAACCGCATCTTCAATTTGTTGCAAATCTACCAAAGTACTTTCAATTTCACCCAACTCGATGCGGTAGCCGCGTATTTTTACCTGCGTATCGATACGGTCTAAAAAGATCATCTGGTCATCGTTGAGATAGCGTACCAAATCACCTGTTTTATACATGCGCGCGCCGGCTTCTTTGGCAAAGGGATCGGGCATAAATTTGTCGGCGGTTAAATCCGCGCGGCTTTTATAGCCACGCGCCACACCTTTGCCACCGATATAAAGTTCGCCGGAAATCCCTTTGGGCACAGGTTGCAGGTGTTCGTCCAAAATGTAAACCGGGGAATTTGTAATGGACCGGCCAATGGGAACAGAACCTTTGCCCTCCCAGTTCTTAGCATTATAAACAACGCAGCCGACCACGGTCTCCGTTGGGCCGTATTCGTTAAACAAGGCTGTCTCAGGGGCGTTTTTCTGCCAGAAAGCAATTTGCTTGTCCACCAGGTTTTCACCGCCAATCACAAACGCTTTAGTCAAACCTGCGGCTTTATCTGCCGGGATTTGCTGGCTGAGCAAATCCAGATGTGCGGGCGTGATCTTGACTGTGTTGAAGTTTTTATAATGTAACAGGGCATTGGCCAAAGCATCAAGATCATCTTCTGTTGATGCGAGGGTAATTGTTTTACCTGTCAGGATTGGCGTAAACACGGCCGTAACGGTCGCATCAAAAGCGATGGTGGAATGCACCAGCGAGCCTCGGCCTTCTTGAAGTGGATATGCCTCATAAGCCCAGTTCAGATAATGGGCCAAGCCAGCATGGGTAATCAATGTTCCTTTGGGCTTACCGGTTGAACCCGATGTGTAGATCATGTAAACCAGGTTGTCGGGCTCGATTGTAATATTGGGGTTTGTGCCGTTTTGTGAGAAACTTTCCGGGGCATCGACAAAGATTACCTTGATGTCATTCTGGGCGAAATTTACTGAACGAAGAATTCCATCTGCCTTTTTATGGGATTCTTCACTTTGCTGCGCACCGTTCAGAATGACAGGAGCCGATGTGTCACTCTGAGAGGGGTTTATGGAACGAAGAGTTCCATCTTTATTTTCAGGGGATTCTTCACTTTGCTGCGCGCCGTTCAGAATGACAGGAGCCGATGTGCCACCCTGAGAAACGGGGTTCAGAATGACAGTGTTGTGGGTCAATAAAATCTTCATCCCGGAGTATTCAATCATGTAATCCACCCGTTCCTGCGGATAAGCCGGATCAATCGGTACATAGGCTGCACCCGATTTTATAACGGCCAAAATAGAAATAATCATCTCCGCGGAACGCTCAAAATAGAGGCCGATCAGATCATCGTTTTGGATGCCTTGATCGAGTAAAGTATGCGCTAATTGGTTGGCGCGGGTATTTAATTCGGTGTAAGTCAGGTGGCTTGAACTAACAGATCCAACGCCCATCCACTCCAGCGCCACAGCATCCGGAGATTGTGCGGTCTGCTTTTCAAAGATTTCTTTTATATTGGTTTTAAATGCTTGTTCATCCGAAAAACGATTGAGCGATTTAAGAAGATGCGTTTCTCCTTTTTCACTAATCAAACTAATCTTTGTTACGGGTTGCTTGGGCAAGCGAATCAATGCACTTAAAAGCTTTTGGAAATGGTTTGAGAAACGCTCGATTGTCGATGCGTCAAACAGGTCGGTATTGTATTCAAATGCACCGGAAATATTTTTACCATCATCAACCATGAAAAGGGTTAAGTCGAATTTCGATGTGCCACTGTGCGTTTCTACGGGTAAAATTTGTATGGGACTTTCTTCTTCTCTGAAATTTGGATCGGAAGTTGGCGATGCGCTTTGAAGTACAAACATGACCTGAAAAATGGGCGAATGGGCCATGTCACGGTCCGGATTTAGAGCATCAACAATTTTCTCAAAAGGTAAATCCTGATGGGCATAAGCGTTGAGCGATGTCTCTTTTACACGGGCAAGTAGTTCAATAAAAGTTGGCTGACCGGAGAGTTCTGCATTTATGACCAGGGTGTTTACAAAAAAACCGATCAATGGCTCGATTTCAGCCCGGTTACGGTTCGCAATAGGCGTGCCAATATTAAAATTATCCTGTCCCGAATACCTGTAAAGCAAAGTCTGAAAGGCCGCCATCAGAGTCATAAAAACAGTCACACCGTGGTCTTTTGTAAAATGGCTAATCTGGTGCGAAAATTCATCACTAAGCTCAAAAGTCGTATAAGCGCCGTTAAAAGTTTGGGTTTTGGGCCGTGGCCGATCCGTCGGCAACTCCAAAAGTGGTGTACTGTTTCCTAAAGTTTTCTTCCAAAAATCAAGTTGTGCATCAAGGATTTTACCACTCAACCAATTTTGCTGCCAATGGGCAAAATCGGCATACTGTACAGGCAATGGTGGTATTGGTGAAGCTTCCCCTTTACTGAACGCGTTGTATAAAATGCCCAGCTCGCGGATAAAAACCTGGGTCGACCAATCATCCGAAATAATGTGGTGAACGGTGATCAGGAAGAAAATATCATCGTCTTCAAGAAAGACAACGCCGGCCCTTAAAAGCGGTCCCTCTTTTAAATTAAAAACTGTTTTTGCAAACTGCCCGGCAATTTTCAGGGCGGCAACTTCACGTTCTTTGGATGGCAGGTCGCGCACATCATGCTGCTCCAAAGCAATTGTTAAGGATGGCCGGATTATTTGTTGCGGCGTACCTTTAACGGAAACAAAATTTGTTCGTAATGCTTCATGTCGCTGGATTATTTCATTTATGCACCGCTCTAAAACAGTAACGTCAATTTGCCCTTTAATGCGCGCCGATTCAGGGATATTATAATTTGATGTGTTGGGATCGAGCTGGTCTAAAAACCATAAACGCTGCTGTGCAAAAGAGAGCGGGATGTCTTGTTGACGGGAAACGGCCATAATTGGCGGCGCCTGGATGCCACCTTGGCCACGTTGCAATATTTCAATACTTTCTGTCAAACTTGCCACTGTAGGATATTCAAAAATATTGCGCAACGGTATATCGAGATCAAATTTTTCCCTGATGCGTGAAACAAGCTGTGTCGCTAAAAGTGAATGTCCGCCCAAGTCAAAGAAATTATTCAGTACGCCCACTTTTTCAATTTTTAAAACTTCCGCCCAAATTGCGGCCACTTCATTTTCATTTTCTGTACGTGGTGCAATGTATTCTTCACCCGTGCCATAAGCCGAATCATCGGGCTGGGGCAGGGCTTTTCGGTCGATTTTGCTATTGGGCGTTAACGGGATTTCATCCAAACGAACAAAAGCATTTGGGATCATATAATCCGGCAGCTTTTCAAGCAGGAAGGAACGCAAATCTTTGCGGTCCGGAATTTGATCATCGGCAGGCACAAAATATGCAACCAGACGTTTATCACCGGGATTGTCTTCACGTACAATGATCACCGTTTCACGGATTACCGGATGCTGGCCAAGACTTGATTCAATTTCGCCCATTTCAATTCTAAACCCACGCAACTTAACCTGATGATCGATGCGCCCCATAAACTCAATATTACCGTCCGGGAGATATTTTCCTTTATCACCGGTGCGGTAAATGCGTTCCCCGCCCGATTTTGAAAAGGGATTGGGAACAAATTTTTCGGCAGTCAAATCAGGTCGCAGGTGATAGCCGCGGGCCAGTCCGGCACCGCCCACACAGATCTCGCCGGGCACGCCAATCGGAACGGGCAAAAGGTTTTTATTGAGGATATAAACCTGCATATTCGAAAAAGGTACGCCAATCGGCACATGACGGTCTTTGGGCATATCAAGCTCGGCAGCTTCAAAATAAGTCGTATCAATCGAGGCTTCCGTTAACCCAAAAGAGTTGATTAAACGTGTTTCCGGCCCGCCATAATCAAGAAACTCTTTATATTCGCTAACATACCAGGCATCCGACCCGGCAATAAGACAGCGCATAAAGGAGAGGTCCTCGTGCGTGGAATCCAGATAAGTTACCAGGTTGCGCAACACGGCCGGTACAAACTCGGCGATGGTTACTTTTTCCTCAATCATTTTGAGATAAAGCTGATCTGCATTAAGCAAAACAGATCTGGGAATCAGCGTCAGTTTACCTCCGGAGCCCAAAGCACGGATCGTATCACCAGCGAAAACATCAAAAGAAAAATTGGCCATTTGCAGGTGTGAGCGGCAGGCACTTTTTAACTCATATGCGCCTTCCCATGCAAAATATGAATTAACCCAGCTTTGATGCGATACAATGGTGCCCTTGGCTTTTCCGGTTGTCCCGGAGGTATAAATCATATATGCCATATTTTCGGGTAGAACACGGCTGTTGAAATTTTCGGTATCTTCTTTGGTGATTTCAGCTTCCTGCGCATCAATAAAAAAGATACGGGCATCATTTTCGGGAATTCTGTCAGATAAATAAGTTTGGGAAATAATCACCGGTGCGTTGGAATCTTCGATCATGTGCGCTAAACGGTCTTTGGGATAATCGGGGTCCATCGGTACATAACCGCCGCCTGCTTTTAATACGGCAAGTACGGCAACGGCTAAGTCTAAAGACTTTTCCAGGATTATTCCAACGGGCGTTTCGGGCTTTACACCATTTTTTTGCAGTTGCCTCGCAAGCCGGTTGGCTTTTTGGTTGAGTTCAGAATAAGTCAGGCGTGGCCATGCTTGAGATTCAGAACTTGAATTGTCGGTAAAAGGTGGCGCGACAACAGCGATGGCATCAGGCGTTTCATTGGCATGTTTTTCAACCAAGCTGTGCATGGGGATTTTATAATTATAATCGGCCTCGGTATTGTTCCATCCTTCGATGATCGATTTCTTTTCGTCGGGGCCGAGAATTTCCAAAAGGGAAATGGGCAGTTCAGGGTATTCAATAATCGAGGTTAAAATGGTGGCATACTGATTGATAAACCGGACGACTGTTTCTTTTTCAAACAGGTCAGTGCAATATTCCACCGATGCACTGATGCCTTCGCTACCTTCGGCCAGGGAAACGGTGATGTCGTAGGTCGACGTTCCTGCATCAACAGTAATTTGTTCCATCCTTATATCGGATTGAACCGCAGGCTGATTTGCCTCGCCAGCACCGGCAGCGCTTGTGGCGTTTTGCAGGATAAACATCACCTGAAAGAGCGGGGAATGGCTCATACTGCGTTCGGGCTGGATGGCCTCGACAAGCATTTCGAATGGCAAATCCTGATGCGCATAAGATTCCAGGGTGGTCTTACGAATTCTTTTGGCCAGCTCTTTGAAAGACGGGTCGCCGGACAAATCAGCACGGATCACTAAGGTATTGATAAAAAAACCGATCAGCCCTTCTGTTTCGGTTTGGGTGCGGTTGGCAATAGGCGTCCCAACGGTTATATC
>JAJRVW010000086.1 GCA_024277115.1 Calditrichota bacterium | reverse complement strand
TAAAGGTGAACTCTATCGAGGAATTTCTGCCAGTGCCGGCGAGGTTGGGTACTACGACGTTGGGTTTTTAATTCGCAATAACGATAATTGTCGTTTGCTTTACAATGGTCATAAAAATTTTGGTGATATTTTAAGCGATCGCGTTTTAATTGAGGGGGCAAAGCGCGGGTTGGAAGGCGAGTTCAAAGGCGCAATGCCTAAAAATCACCTCTCGATTGAAGGTATTTTGCAGGCTGCAGAAGACAACAATCCCCTGGCGCTTGAGTTGTTAAAAGAATACGGCTTTTTAGTGGGTGTGGTGTGCATTAATCTTATTAATACCTTAAACCCGGAATTGATTGTCATTGGTGGACAACCTCTGGCTCAAAACCAGATTCTAATCGACATCATTCGTAATCAGGTTAAACAGGATATTTTGCGTACCCCGAGTCGTGTGGTTAAGGTAAAAAAAGCCAAGCTTAAAGAAAATGCGGCCATTATGGGAGCAGTTGCCCTGGTGTTAGAAGATCTGTTTTACCGCCATCGTTTGAATATCAAAAAGTATCGGGAAGTGTTAAGAAATTAAGTTGTGGCTTTGGGCGTAAATCGTTTTTTAAATTTTTTTTAAGAAAGCCCTTGCCGGCTTAAAGCAACCGCTGTTTATGCTAAGAAATATTTGCCAATTTCCTTAAAAAAGAAGTATCTTTGCACTCTTGTTTAATTTAAGAACAATTTAGGGATGTTTTACGAAGTAGTTCATAAGGATGCGAAATGCAAGGCCCGGGCTGGAATTTTGCGAACCGATCATGGAACAATTGAAACGCCGATCTTTATGCCTGTGGGAACACAGGGAACGGTAAAAACCCTTTCGCCAAGGGATCTAAAAGAGGTGCAGGCTTCTATTATTCTTGGTAACACTTACCATTTGTACATGCGCCCCGGACACAATTTGATCCAGAAAATGGGCGGTTTGCATCAGTTCATTTCCTGGGATCGTGCCATTTTAACCGACAGCGGCGGATTTCAGGTTTTTAGTCTTAAAGAGTTACGGAAAATTGACACAGAAGGCATTGTTTTTCAATCCCATCTTGACGGCTCTTACCATAAATTTACGCCCCAACTGGTTTTAGAAATTCAACGCAGCCTGGGCAGCGACATTATGATGGTGCTGGATGAGTGTCCGCCCTTTCCTTCGGATGAAGAGTACGTGAAAAAATCCAATGATTTAACTTTAAAATGGGCAAGAGAAGCGCGGGAAATTTACAGCCGTTGGCAACCGTTGTACGGGCATCAACAAAGGCTGTTTGCCATTGTGCAGGGCGGGATTTACAAACATTTGCGCGAAGAAAGTGCGCGCCAGTTGATTGAACTTGATTTTCCCGGCTACGCCATTGGCGGGCTTGCTGTGGGCGAGCCCAAGGAGGTAATGTTTGAAATTACCGATTTTTGTACCGATATTTTACCAGAACAAAAACCGCGGTACCTGATGGGTGTGGGCATGCCAGACGATATTTTAAATGCCATCGAGCGTGGCGTGGACATGTTTGATTGTGTGATTCCAACGCGCAACGCGCGCAATGGAACCGTTTTTACCACTAAAGGTAAAATGGTTCTCAAGGCGGCGCGGTTTAAAGAAGATTCAAAGCCCATTGACGAAGGATGCGACTGCTATACGTGTCAGAATTTTTCGCGGGCTTATTTAAGGCATTTGTACAATGCGAACGAAATATTGGGGCTTACCCTGGCCACTTTGCACAATGTTCATTTTTACTTGTGGCTGGTAAGAGAGGCGCGCAAAGCGATTATTGAAAATCGTTTTTCCGAATGGAAAACAGAAACCATAAAGACATTAACACAAGTCGTAAAAAATTAACGTAGAGGAGAGAAGATGATTAATCTGATAATGCTAATGGCGCCCGCCGGTCAGGCAGGAGCAAATGGTGGCGGGAATCCGTTTGTGGCATTTTTACCGTTAATTCTCATTATTTTAGTAATGTACTTTTTAATGATTCGTCCACAGGCTAAACGTCAAAAAGAAAAACAGAAAATGTTAGAAGCCTTAAAAAAGGGCGACAATGTGGTTACCATGGGGGGAATTCACGGAAAGATTATGGGCTTTACCGATGATAATAAGACGGTGATCTTAAAAGTTGACGACAATGTCAAAATTAATATTGATCGTAGCGCTATTAGTGCAGTAAAAAAGTCGGGTAGCAAAAACGCATGAGTCTTGTTTTTATGGGGACACCCGAGTTCGCTCGGGTGTCTTTACAAAAAATAATTGAATCAGGTAGGCACCGCGTCGTGGCGGTTGTGACGGTTCCGGATAAACCGCAGGGACGGGGATTAAAACTTAAACCTTCGCCTGTAAAAGAATTAGCGGTGCAGTATGATCTGCCCTTATTACAACCTGATTCATTAAAAGATGAAAATTTTGTACAGGCGCTTAAAGCGTTTTCAGCAGATGTTTTTGTGGTTGTGGCTTTTAAAATTCTTCCCCCACAGGTATTTAATATTCCCCCTAAAGGAACTGTGAATTTACATGCTTCATTATTACCTGCCTATCGAGGCGCAGCACCCATCAACTGGGCGATTATTAATGGCGAAAAGGAAACCGGGGTGACCACTATTTTTATTAACGAGCGGGTGGACCAGGGAAATATTTTATTGCAACGGAAAGTGGGAATTGATGAAAACATGACAGCTGGCGAGTTGCACGACCTGTTAGCGGACGTGGGTGCTGATGTTTTATTGGAAACGTTAGATGCTTTGCAGAATGATACGCTGGTTCCGCGCAAACAGGATGAGCGTCTGGCTACTAAAGCGCCCAAATTAACCAGGGAAATTTGTCACTTGAATTTTAATCAACCGGCCGAAAAGGTTCACAACTGGATTCGCGGTTTGAGCCCCTATCCGGCGGGTTATGCATACTGGCAGAATAAGCAGTTAAAAATTTTTCGTTCAAGAGCGGTTGCTCTGCAGGTGAGATCCGACGCGCCTGGTACGATAGTGAAAGTTGGTAGAAACTTTTTTACGGTGGCCTGTGCATCGGGAGCTGTTGACGTATTAGAAGTTCAATTGCAGGGCAAAAAGCGGATGGATGTGGCTGCTTTTTTAAATGGCAATGAACTCAGGCCCGGCGATCGCCTCAAATAATTTTTTCCCTTATTACAGGAAACCTTCAACCGACCTGCTGCGTTTTTTTAATAATACCCCAATTTGATGGAGGTTGAAATGGTTACCGTGCATGTAAATAATTACGGCGATTTTGAGCGTGCATTACGCGCTTTTAATAAAAAGGTAAGAAAAGCCCAGATCATAGAGATATGCCACAAGAAATCCCATTACATCAGTCCAAGCCAGAAACGGCACCGCGCCAGGCTTAAGTGGCGGAAGAAGATGACGAACAGTTAAACAGGGAGCATTTATAAACGTTAAGGATGTTTATTCTCATGATGAGGTATTTAATTCATGAATAAAATTACGGTTTTATTATCATTTTACTTAGTAGAAGAATTTAAGGAGTGTTTTGAGCAATTGGGTTACAATGTGATCTGGGCGGATAATAAAGAAGAATTGGAAGAAAAGATTCGCAAAAATAAAATAGACATTGCTCTGGAATGGCAGCATAGCAGAACTGACTATACTATTCTGAATCTTGTCAGAAAATATTACGAAGATGTGCCAGTTTTATTAGCCTTAAACTGGAATGGACAACCACCAGAAAATTTTGATGAGCTTGACTATGCAGATGTTTTATCCACTCCATTCACTGCAGAGGAGTTAAGAGAGAAGTTTAGTAAAGTTATTTAACCTTTAGTATTATAACGGATTTCGTTCAAAAGCGTGGTAATTGAATATTTACGATTATGGTTTTGTGGAAGATGTAGAATTATTCTATATTTTATGAGCAATTCTGCCAGTCTTTCAAGTATCAGTCGTATTTTACCGCTTTCAATCATAGAAGCCCAGTGTCCTAAACAAAATCGTTCTTCCCGAACACAATACGTTAACATGGCTTTAAGCTGATTAATATCTGCATATTTAATAGCATCCTCATTTTGAAGCATTTTTCCCGATTCTTTATTTAAATAATCCATATCCGTCCAACATTCAGCTGATACGGCCTGGAAAAACTGCTGAACAACCTGATCATATTCTGACCTGGGCATAATGATTACGTCCTCATTATCTTTCATTCCACCATGCCATTTTTTAATAGGAGGAAATTCTTTGGCATACAGTCGTGGTAAATACGAAACCAGTTCTTCAATTTGTTCGCGTGTGGGCATTGGTGTATTCATAGCCCTGGTTTTCTTCCCTTAAAGAAATCTTAAATCTACATTTGCTTCAAATTATTATAAAGAAAGTAATATTAAATCTCAAATTCTATCCAAACCATTTCTAAGCTGATTAATGTATTCGTTTGTTTAGTATTTTACTAATAGAATTTTTGTTATTTTTTATTTGAATATTTTTAGATCATAAAAAATTTCGAGTTAACAAGATAGGAGATAGTGATGTATTCCTTAAATATTTCACTTACATGACTATGCCCCCTGCAGGTGAGTTCGTTCAATAAATATTGCAAATAAAGAAGTATTTATTAATATTGAAACGTATGATATTTGTATTTATCTTTTATAGAGTTGTTTAATCATTGTTATATTCCCATGAAATTAAATTGTGAATTAAAGCAATTAAGGTATTAAATGTTGTATTTATTAGTGAATAAATTGAAAACGCCACTTTAAAGAGATAACAAATTAAACATTTTAAACAATCTTTTGAAACATATTATTGAAACCTTTGATTTAATCATGGCTTGTTTTGTATTAAAAAATCTCTTATCTTGTTGAAAACAAACAAGATAAAGGGATTTATTATGATCGGCAAAGCAAAATCTCAACTTTCTATTT
>JAJRVW010000085.1 GCA_024277115.1 Calditrichota bacterium | reverse complement strand
TTAGATAATAAAAATAGCTATCGACAGTAGATTTATATTTTAATCGAGTAGTTACGAAGCCTTACAACCACTTCGTCAATTGTCGATTATGTAAAAAATCAGACAAGGCGCTAAGTGTTTACACGAAACGATACACCCAAAAAATTATAAAAATAATGTCTGGTTACATAATTAAATCAATTGCTTCGACATCTGTGTTTAGGGCGTTAGGCATACTTTCTTCATTTCTAATAAATGTGGTTTTGGCGCATATGCTTGATCCGGATATATTAGGTCAGTACTTCCTGGCGTTTAGTATGGCTATGTTTTTATCTATAGTTATGCGTTTTGGTCTTAAACAAACGGTTCTGCGTCTTGTCTCAAAGGCTAGATTATCGGGTGATGAAGGATGTATTGCAGATACCATTCAGAAAGTAATAGTCATCGTGTTTGTGTCGATAATTTTAGTTACAGTTATTTTACAAGTGGGTGTTGGGGAGTGGCTTGCACTTAACCTTTTTCATTCTGAAGAAATTGTAAAAAATCTTTTGATAATCATATTTTGGGCTGCAATGCTTTCATTGGCGCCTCCTGTTGGTGAAAGTTTAAGAGGCTTGAGGATGCCTGCGTGGGGGGCAGCACTAGATAATTCTGTATCTAGTTTCATCTCGCTTATCATATTCACAGCGTTGTTTATTATAGGCCAGACAATAAGTCTGGAACACGTATTGGTTGTTTCTAGTGCGGCAGTATCGGTCGTTGTAATCGTTGCTATGCGTAAATTAGTAATAACGGGGGGACTTTTTAAGAGTCGTAATCCATGTATCACGTACCGCCAAATTTATAGTGATACCTCACCGATTTTTCTTGTAAATGTGGCTACATATTTAACTGCAAATGCATCTATCTGGGTCGTTGGTTATTATTTAAGTCATGAAGAAGTTGCTGTTTATGGTGCGGTTCTCAAATTATTTAATTTAATCGCTGTTCCTTTATTGGTTATAAATTTAGCTATTGAGCCAAGTATTGCTGAATATATTCACCAAAACAAAAGCAAGCATATGGATGCATTACTTAGACTAAGTGCAACCGTGGCATTGATTGCTACCTGTGTTATAAGTATGGCAACTTTTTTTTGGGGTGAGCTGTTTTTAACAACATTGTTTGGTGCGCAATACAGTCAAGGTTATATTGCTTTATTAATACTTGTTTTAGGTAATATTGTTAATGTTTGGTCTGGTTCTTGTGCAAGTGTGATGATGTTGGGTGGTTTTCAAGTGACATTGACTATTATTAGAGTGTTTTTTGGTGTGGTTTCAATTATGGCATCTTTGGCTTTGGTTTCAGTCTATGGAATTGAGGGTGTTGCAATAGCGGTTAGTTTTTCTGTTGCACTGTCTAATGTTGTTACATGGGTGATCGTTAAAAATAAAATGAATTATGATACAAGCGCGACTATAAACATAGCTAAACGAATGTTTATAGTGGGGCACTAGAACAGGATGCAGGTTAGTTAGATGCAATCTATAAAAGAAAAATACATGTACATGAGCTTTATTGCCCTGATGACATTGGGCTATAGTGGTATACCCTTTGCAAAATATTTAATGTATGGAATACCATTTTTTGCTTTATTGTTATGGTTGGCAAGTGGTAAGCCCCGGTTCAATTTTAACAGGGTAGTAGCGCCGTTTGTTTTTTTATTGATTTTGTCATTTATAAGCCTGGTGCCATGGGATTATAATGCCTTTAAAAAAACGTATTTTATATTTGTTTTTACCTCAGTATTTATACTATTTGATTTTTCGAAAATTGAGATCGACTTTAGAAAGTTAGGTCTTTTCTTTATTGCTCTCGCCATAATTTGGATATTTGCATCGGGCAAAGGGGTTAAAGATGTTGAGTATTCCGTACTTGATTCTAAATCAGCATTAGAAAGTACGTTCGCTTTTCCTATTGGTTTGATCGCGCTTTATTTCATTATTGTTAGAAAATATATTCTAGGTTTCTTTTTTATGGCCTGTGTCATGGTCTTTTTAAAGAGAATTGTTCTGGTCGCGATTATTTTATCCATCATTGTCTGGTTTTTGCCAACAAAGATTAGGAAGGTTATATTGAATCCTAAGAGCGTAACCATAGCAACTCTTCTCATAACGGTGTTTTCAATATATTTTTCTTATGGATATTTAGATCAACATATACTTGATATCACAGGTAAAGCAGCGAATGATATAACGAAAGGTCGTGAGAGCTTATGGCATTCCGCGTTGTTATCTGTGAATTTCTCCTACGAGGGTTTTTTATTATGGGGTGTTGGGATAGGTAAGGTCGTCACTCAATTACAGCAAGCATTTAGCATGGATCGTATACTGCTACATAATGACTTGCTTTCGCTCGTTCTTGAAATTGGTTTTGTATTTTTTATTGTTTTTGTCTATTTGTTAAACTCGGCCAAAACTGACGAGCAGCGTTTAATTGCGCTGTTTCTCACCATGCTTTTTTCTACCGATAATGTACTCATCTATCAGCACCTTATGTTTGTCTATTTGTTAATACAGCAAGATTTATCAAGGTTTGAGGTAATTAAAAAACCTGAAATTAAAGAAAAGGTTGAGCAAGTGGGCACCAGAATACTTAGAAAGCGAAAATCGATAAAAGTTGTTGAGTAACTATTTATGGCTTATATTAAAAAATCTAAACTCGAACGAACTCGGCGATATTTGTTTAAAAAAGCAGGTATAACGCTCAATGGGTTCCAACTGTCCAAAATAAATGGCAGGTTTTCGGGCCCCACAGTTTTATCTAATAGCATTCCAAAGTCCGGGACGCATTTAATAGAATGTGTTTTAGAACAATTACCGCCCATGAGAAATGCCGGTTTAAGAACAATATCTGAAAACAAACAATTGAATACAGTACAAATCGCGAACAAACTAAGAAATTTAAAAAAAGGTGCGTTTTATAATGCTCATATCCCGGCAAGATATGAATATATTGATAGCATTGACGCTATTAGTGCTAAAGTTTTATTGCTAGTTCGTGATCCTCGCGATATAGCTGTCTCACGGTATAAGTATGTAACAGAAATTGATATGTTACACCCAGCCCACCCCTTTTTTGCTAAAGCATCTAGTGATAAAGAACGTTTAAAAATGGCGATATTAGGTGTGCAAGGTGCTATGCCATCGTTGGCTGATGTTTTTCGAGATTTTACTGGCTGGTTGAATTTAGAGAATGTCCTGGTATGCAAGTTTGAGGATTTGCGTGGTGAGGCTGGCGGCGGAAGTGCCGATAAGCAAAAAAACAAGGTAGAGCAAATTATTTCACACTTGGGTTTCTCAGAGATGCAAATAGACGTAGATGTTTTGTTGAAAAAAGCCTTCTCTCAGAACTCATCAACCTTTCGTAAAGGGAAAATTGGTGGCTGGCAAGATGAGTTTGATGAAGTAACACTCAGCTTGTTGCGCGAACAATTTGGTGATATAGCTATGGTTTTTGGCTATGACCTTGTTAATAATTAATTAGGTATATTATGCGTATTTTACTCATCCATAATAAATACCAGATACGTGGCGGCGAAGATAAGGTCTTTGAGCAGGAATTCGAATTGCTTAAAAGCTATGGCCATGATGTTGAAATGCTGCTTGTAGATAATGACGGCATTAAATCATTTAAACAAAAAATACAGGCTGCGCTCAGGGTCAACTGGTCACATTGGGGGATGCGCATCGTTGAGCAGAAAATTATTCAGTTCAGGCCGGATGTGGTTCATGTGCATAATTTCTTTCCATTATTGTCACCGGCAATATTTTCTGTTTTTAACAAGTTCAAGATACCTTGTGTAATGACGTTGCACAATTACCGTATTATCTGTCCCACAGCAACATTTATTATCGATGGTAAGGTCAATGAGCATAGTTTAAAACATTCCTCGTATAAGCTTGTATTTAAAAAATTCTATAAGAACAGCGTTCCTGGTTCATTTTTATTAGCGCGTATGGTTGAGTATCACAAAGCGAAAGGCACCTGGAAAACGAACGTTGATATGTTTATTGCGTTAACTGAATTTGCGCGTGATAAATTTATCGAGTCGGGAATTCCTGCTGATAAAATAGTCGTCAAACCTAACTTTATTGAGCAGGTGCCTGAAGAAAAACACTTAAGCAATCCCCGTCATGGTGCATTGTTTGTTGGGCGTGTTTCGCCAGAAAAGGGCGTTGATACGCTTATTCGTGCCTGGGATCATATTGATTATCCATTGGTCATTGCTGGTGGTGGTGCGACAGATGATATGATTGACTCAGCTTCATCAAATGTAAAATTTCTTGGTAATGTAAACCCTGATGAAGTGCCCGCGCTTATGCAACAGGCAAGTTTTCTGGTGATGCCTTCTGAGTGGTATGAAGGTTTTCCAATGGTGTTAGTTGAAGCCTATTTTAACAAGTTGCCGGTAATAGCATCTGATATTGGGAGCCTGTCGGAACTTATACTCGATGGTGTTACAGGCTATAAATTCCCACCTGGAGATAGCGCTGCGCTCCGGACAGTTGTGAATAAAATGATAGATGATCCGGAGAGCACGCTTGCCATGCGTGGCAAGGCAGCTAGACGCGCACATGATTTGTACAGCGCTTCAAAAAATCACGAGATAATAATGGATGTGTATAATATGCTTATTAACAGCCAATAATGCCTATAAAAACCGAGTACTTTTAACCTCTTAGCCTGAGAAATGCTTATTAATAAACAATTTTTGACGCGCATAAAAATAATATTTTTTATAGGATTATTTTGGTCCTCATTAGCTGTGCATGCTGATTCATATTGTGGCAATCAGAGTATTAAAAAGTCAGTGCGTGGTGACTGGTTACACGGCTCATGGGGGATTCGCGTTGTTCTTCCAGGCGGAAATAGAATGTCTTTGGTATCGTCATTCATGAAAGGTGGAATTGTTGACCAGTTGGCTGAGTTAAAAACACCTGGATGGGTGATGATAAACCTTTCTGAACCATCATTTTCTGGAATGTTTACTTCAACATACCCAGAGCTAAATAAAAACGTATCAACATTGATGTCTGCAAATGTTGACTTGTTGTCACATTATATAAAAGAACTCCGCAAAAAAAACTATAAGATAGTGCTTTATTTTGCAGGGCAGGGACCATCACTGGACTTTTTGTCTAGTAAAAAGCGGAAGTCATTAGCCAGTAGAAGGCCAGACTTTTATCAAAAAATCAGTGAAATTGACGAGCGCTGGCAACGCTACCTTAAGCGAAAAAAACTGTCAAACGAGCAAGCAACGGCAGAGATTATTCGTTATTTTTCTAGAAAATTCGGCAATCAGGTTGATGGGTGGTGGTTTGATCACGGTAAGTGGGCGGACTCAAGGTTGCTTATTAGCGCCGCACGTTCAGGCAATGCTGATGCAGTTGTTGCATGGAATAGTCATCACAAAATAGGCTACGGTGGTATCCATACTACTCCTGGTATTGTATGGATGCTTACGCAATCAGCAGTTGATGCTGATTATACTGACGGACACGTTACACCAACAAAACTAAAGCTGCCATGGTGGGACGGCAACGAAAAGTTAATTGAACAGATGGAAGCCTGTACAAACATAGGAGGGTTACAGCCCCACTTATTTATACCATTACAGTCTAATTGGCGCGGCGGTAAAGAAGTGTTTCCCGAGAAAAAAGCTATTGACTGGTCAAATCGTGTAATTGACTCAGGCGGTGCTATAACATGGGCTGCCGCGTTACAGCCGCCTGAGTTCAAAACACCGCTTATATGGGATAAATCTTTTAATAGGTTGAAAGCTATTGATCAGGCTTTCCTGTCAAAAAATAAACTTCCTGCTCTTCGTAAGAAAATAAATTAGAAATAACATAACCGCTCATTAATGAATAATAAATCAAATAGTAAGAACGTAGCTGATCCTCCACGACCGGTAATTTTGTACATCATTGGCGAGGGAAGAAGTGGTAGTACACTACTTGATATGCTTCTTGGGCAAATAAGTGGTTTTGAGTCTGTTGGTGAATTACGTTTTGTCTGGTCAAGGGGAAAGCGTGATAACCAGCGTTGTGGCTGCGGAGCAGCCTTTAATGCCTGTGATTACTGGCAGAGTGTGCTGGCTGCTTACGAGACAATGAATCATGACCTGGCCTTTGAGCAATTGGCTGAACGTACAGTTATTGGCTCGATGAACAAGTTTCCTTTTTTCTATATGGCTGATAGGTTCTTTCCCGCAAAAAAAGATATCCAGAATGTTATTAAATCCTATGATGACTTGTACCAGTCCATATCCTGTGAAACGGGTTCGACCATAATAATCGATTCATCAAAATCAATACCGTTTGGCTATTTTCTTGCAAAATACAGTCGTTTTGATGTGAAATTTATACATATGGTGCGCGATAGTCGTGCCGTTACTTTTTCAAGGCAGAAGAAAAAAATTCGAAGTGAGATTACGGATCGTGTTGAGTATATGCCTACAGTCTCAAGCTGGAAAAGCAGCTTTAAATGGCTAAGTAATAATTTCCTCTCTTCTATAGTTACGCTTAAAAGACCTTACATTCGAGTTCTTTACGAAGATTTTGTATGTAAGCCTCAAATCACATTAAATGCAGTATCTGAATTTCTGGATGTGCCGCAAGTGAAATTTGAAGGGCTGGTAACAGAAGATAATGTGGCTCAAATGAGTGTGCATCATACTGTGTCAGGTAACCCTTCAAGATTTAATACTGGGGACGTTGAAATCAGGCTCGATGATCGCTGGAGAAAAGAAATGCCCGTTATGCGTAAACGTTTGGTTACTTTCCTAACGTGGCCATTATTAAAATACTATTATACCAAGTGAGCTAACTACAGATAGTGTCACCGTTGCCTGAATTTGTTAATGGTGCAACGGTGAAAGAAGGAATAGCTATATTTCTGCTTCAGTAGCTCTATAAAGCATATGCGGTATGCCTGAAAATAACAATTTTGTTGGCATGTGGGTTAAAGTCAATATCTGTCTCGATAGCCTTATTTAGTGTTCTAGTATTTTTACTATCTAATTTCCGCTACTTATTTAACATTACTGAATAATATGTGCATAAGCTTAAAAGTTACTCATTTATTCATAATGCTTCTGTAATGCTAATTAACTGATTAGCTGATATGTTTTTTATTTTTTGTGTGATACCGCTTGGCCAATCTATTATTACTGTGGCTGAAGTAAAGGGGCCTAGTCCAAAATGTAGGCGTTTGTGATTTTGGCCGCGTGCATGCATGCCGCCATCTCGTTCTCTTATCTGGCGTTTACCATTTGGTGTGATTAATGTAACGATTGCACCAAGTCCATCTTTATTTGAAATATCACCTACAAGATCAATTTCCAGCCAGTGGTTTGTATTGCCCTGGTTCTTGAATAACTGTCTTGGTCCGTCATTAAACGGTGGTTCTCCTCGGCCATTAAATGTTAGCAAATCCAGGAAGCCATCCAGATCATAATCAGCAGCAATTACGTTTTCACCGCGTCCAAGGTTTGTTCCTTCGGCGCCTGCAGAACCGGTGATACGTTGAAACTTACCATCACCAAGGTTCAGGTAAAGAGCATTCGGCAAGTTTTGTATTCTTGTGCTGGAAAGTACGTAAATATCCAGATCCATATCATTGTCAAAGTCACCAACTACAACTGATTCAGATGGCATGGGTTGTTCAATACCGGTTCCGGATGTTTCGATAAATGCCGGCGGATCTATTTGCCCAAATAATATCTTGTCAGCAGGAGGTGTTTTGATAGGGTCAAAGTTGATGGTTTCTATCGGATTTATATCAGATGAGCCAATAATGCTACCGTACACAGTTCCCAGTTCCGGAACGGAGCGATTGTATGAGATAATTGTCCATTGCATTGTCGTTGGTTCATAACCTATATATACGCCAAAATCATTTATTGTAATGTCACTCAGACCCTGTACTCGTGGATCGTCACGATCAAAAGTTAACGTAACATAAGGCGGTGCGTCACCATTTTGCGTGATATTTGCGGGTACAAATTCATCATAAGGGTAGTTGCCTGCACCAATGTGGATGCCTGATGATAAAGATGCAGGCACGATCAAGTCATAAGTAATTGTTTGTGTACCCGCAACACGAATTCCGACATTGTCACCATTATTTACAGCAACTGAAAAGTCGATCTGAGTAGCACTGCGTGTAGTATAAACGTGCCTCTGATATTTAGTTCGAGCAATGTAAATATCGGTTATCAGGTCACCGTTAAAATCACCAGTTGCAGCGTCAGAGCCAAGTCCAATAGTAGGCATAGAGAATACTGATGAATTAAGGTTGTTTGGCAAAGGATAAACATCGCGTGGAACGCGCCAGTTTCCTGGCATTAAGTAGCTCGATGACGGTGAGCCAACATGGAAGAAAGGCGAGTACCAGCCATTGGATTGTTCTGGCACTATATTTAATACAGAGCTTTCATCCTGAAAAATACCGTTAGGTTGTTGAGTTAAAAGTTTATTTGGTGGATTTGCGCCATTATTTTCAACTGTATAAAATACATCAAGCAGGCCATCATTGTTCCAGTCAAGCCATGTCAGGCTTCTACCGCGTGCGGTTTCATAGCTTACGCCACGGGCAACGGCATCATCAGACAGTAGGCCATTTTCATTTATAAATAGTTGATTATAGTGGGCTGGGCGAACATTGCGCAGTCCCTGGCCACCGCCTGCGACCTGAAGAAGATCCTGATCGCCATCATTGTCTACATCTGCCCAGGCAGTGCCATGTGCATCACTATAGGGGATGCCTGTCCATAGTGTATCCAGCATATCTGTGAAGCTGCCATCACCGTTGTTTATAAACAGGCTCGGCTTTTTTCGATGGTTTGTTATCCAGAGGTCGGGCAGTTTGTCGCCATTCATGTCTCCCCATGAGCCGCCCCAGCTTTCACCAGTATAAGTAAGGCCGGCCTGGTCAGTAATATCCTGAAATTTCAAATCGTATAGTCTGAAATAAGTGTTTTTCTTGAGCTCAAAATTTTCACTACTACCCAGGTTGCGTGTGCGCACTTGAATCGCATAAGTGCCTGGTAGGGTACCTACAGTATTCCAATCCCATTGTGAATCACCCCAATCACGAATAACAGTGAAAAATTGTTTATTTATGTTTCTTATCAGATATTGATACTCCACTGTTGATACTGTTTCGGCTGTCGCCGTAAAACCAACGGTAATACCGATAGTCTGAGGTGTTTTCAGGGTTGTATTAACGTTCAGGTTAATTGGTGGTGGTGGGGCAATCAGTGTGTATGGTACAAATTGCTGAGCTTCATAGGTTGTGGTGGTGCTGCCAACGGTTCGGGCCTGCACACCTACCAGATAATCTCCAAACGGGTAGGCTGAAGTATCCCATGACCAATCGGCACTGCCCCAGGGGCGAGCGACCACGGGCGATGTGGCACCAGGTGCCTGTAGCAGGTACTGGTATTCCGCTGTGTTAGGAGCGCTTGCATAACTAGCGGTGGACGATAGGGTAACTGTGTTTCCTGCCATCTGTTCTGTTTGCGGTGACAATATGATATTAACCGCAGTTACCGGGGCGTTATCCAGAAGCTCATAACTTTTATAGCCAATGTCATCATATGGTTGTGTGCTACTTACCTGCCTAGCTCGTAACTGTAAATGGTAACTCCCGCTTGTATAGCCACTAGTATTCCATACATAATCAATATTAGCATTCCAGTCACGCAGTATTGTAGTACCGATGTCTCCAATCTTTTTGAGCCGGTATTGATAGATATAGCTGTTATCAAGAGTAGTGGCGGGAGTAAAAGTGACTGGGGTACCGATTTGTTGTGAATTTGGAGGTGAGGAGACCAAACGTACTTCGGCTGTAGCGTTAGAGATAAAAATTGCCGCTTCTAGAGTAATCAGGCTGACAATTAAAAGAGCTTGTTTAAGCATATATTTCTCGCACGAAGGGTTATGATAAGATTTAATTGCTATATGCAGGAATTAGGCCAGAAGTGTTTTTTATAATATTTAGTATAAAAAACAGTGTCTTATTGATGGTTGAGAATGAGATATTATTGTTTGGCTGCAAAACTGTAAAACATATCGACGTGAGAAGGGGGGGGTAATAAAACAAATTTAAAGTTCCTTCATAAATGTTGCGGGAACGCCACCCCATAATTGATGTTCGGGAATGTCCTTTGTCACTATTGAACCAGCTGCTACAATCGAGTTTTTACCAATTGATATTCCCTTTAGTATTACTGCGTGACTACCGATCCAGACATTATCTGAAATATTAACAGGCTTTGATGTGTAGCCTTGTGTTTCATGCTTACTAAGTTTGTGGTCATGATCGTAGATAGATACATAATCACCAATTAAAACATCGTTACCTATAGTTACCGATTCTTTAGATACAATTAATGAACCTCTATTAATAAATGTTCGTTCACCAATTGAAATATTGCCGCCCGCACAGTGAATCAATGCGAGTTTTTCTATCCAGTTCCCACCACCAAGTTGTAATGAGCCTGCATCAATTCTAATTACTCCGAAATCGCCAAAATAATATTTTAAGCCAGTGGCATGATGCCTTGTTTTTAAATATATTAATATTAATATGGTTCGCCAGCCGGATAGTATGGGTCTGAATTTATTTGGAATCATTGTCTGGAAATATTTTGCTTATCTGCTGTGATATTAAGATATTAATTGCTGATAAATCTTATTGCAATGCTCTAATTTTTCTGTGTACTTGTTTTTTTGTAACTCGATTTCTAGTGAGGCTTTCATGTCTTTGCGCTTATTAGACGGTCTAGCAACTTTGCTTTCTGAAAGTTCGCCATTTGAAATTTCTCTTTCCATTTCTTCTACCCGTTCAAAAACGTCACTTACATTTTTATCAGTATGTTGAAACAGTAGAAAATTTGTTGAGTATTTTTTATTGAGTGATTTGATCACAGCCCCATAATTGGATGTGACATCTTCAAAACGTGCGATATGAAAATTATCTTGTAGTTGTCTAACGGCGGAATAATACGCTTTATATCTATTTATGGCTAAGCTGAGTGTTACATTTTTTTCACGAATGACATAAGACAATATGGCGTCCTTTGGCTTCCTTACCAGGATAATGGTGGGCAGACCTTGGCGCGCTGCTACTTTTATTTGTGCGATTGCGTGAGTGTGGCGAGCTACTTTAATTTTTCTTTGCTGTGCCACTTCAAGTGCTGCAACAGCAAATGTGTTTGCTGATCGGGGGTAACCTTCAATTACGATTTCGGTGTCTTTGTTTATGAGTACGTTGTTATAACGTTTTATCTGACGTGTAAGGGTGTAAAACAATATCGGGCATTGCCTGATTTTATCCAGTAATATTTCTCTTAATAGCATATTATTTAATATCTATATGTTTGCCAATTAAGTAGTGCTTTTATGACGTAAGTCTTGTAATGCAAAGTAGATAAACTTGGTGTTTGTTAGTAAATACCTTTTCCACAGTCGTCCAGGTTCACTTAGAAGCCGATGAAGCCATTCCAGGCCAGCTTTTTGCATGTAATCAGGCGCTCGTTTTATGGTGCCGGCATGAAAATCAAAAGCCGCGCCTACACCAAGCATTACGCCCTGAATTTTATCTTTGTTTTTTGTCATCCACACTTCCTGTTTAGGGCAGCCCAGGCCGATAAATATTATACCTGCACCTGATTGATTTATTTTATTTATATAGGTGGTTTCTTCTTCTGGCGACCAGTCGCCGTATTTAGGACTGAGAGAGCCTTTTATATTAAGCCTGGGGAATCTGGTTTTTAAGGTTTCCAATAATTTCTGTAGGGTTTGCTCTGATGCGCCAAATAAAAAAATACCGATATTAGAGGTTTCCAGGTTGGCGCAGAGTCTTTCCATTAAATCAGGGCCAGCAATGCGAGTCTGTTTTTTATACCCTTTTTTTCTTAGCATCCATGCGACGGGGGAGCCGTCAGGTAAAACCATGTCAGATTTTGATAATGCTACCGACAGGTTTGAATCGCTTCTTGCGGTAACGCTGGAGTGGACGTTACACAGACAAACTGTTTTAGATTGTCTGCTCTCACCCCAGCTAGTTATTTGCACAATAGCCTGGCTCCAGTTGAGTGCGTCTATAAACGTACCGAGCACTTTGTGGCCTTGTCTTAATTTCGTCATATGGCGGTAATAATTATGTTGGCAAATACTGGTTAATATTTGCGAATACTTCATGTGCCTTGCAGTATAGAGGAGATTTTAATG
>JAJRVW010000002.1 GCA_024277115.1 Calditrichota bacterium | reverse complement strand
TACTGGATCGGTGAGATGTATAAATCGGCAGATTCGACACTATTTGCATCCGGGATGCGCATTACATAGCGTTGTTTGTAGAGGCCGCTTCCACCATAAGTTAGGTAAACCCGGGATGTAACCTCACCAATTGTGATCGTGTAGCCTTTTTCGGCACTGTAAGCTAAAATAGGTGCATTGGGTTTAAACACGTCAAAAACGGTTCCGCTGACATCATTAAAGTTTAACCCATCATGAAAGTCATCGATTCCATTAGAATCATAATCGTTAACAACGCCATAAGGCACTTGCATTGTTTTGGAATCATCTGTTACATCGGAGTAACCATTGGCATGCATCGATGTACGCCATCCGGTCATATCGCCGAGGGAAGAATTATTATGACATTGCAAACATTTTTCAGGGCCAACATAGTCCTGGGAAATGCCCGGCGCACTTAAAAGAAAGAGTGCGATTGTAGTTAGTAAAAAATATTTCATATGAAACCTCCTGGTTAAAAAAACTTAATTAGAATGAGTAGATTTGTATTTTAGAATAGCATTTATTGACTGCATTAATTCCTCGGCAGAGATAGGCTTAATGGCATAAAACTGAACGGCCATGGATGAAATATCTTTGCCAAGCATGATACTATCATTTGATGTTAAGAAAATTATATCGAGGGATTCTTTTACTTTGCGAATTGATTTTATTAGATGCGCTGATTTGGGCTGTGTAAAATCATCGTCTAAAACAATAAGTGCAGGGTTCTCTGTGCATACAGCGGACATAATATCAAGCGGTTCGTTGGGGCCTGAAAAAAGTTCAACGGGCAACGAAATTTTTTCTTGATATTTTATCAAATTATTGTACAAATCTATATCCTTTGAGAGTAGCATAATTTTCATAACTCTCCTACTCACAAATAACATGCCAAGAACTATATATGCTTTATTATATAAGCAGGAAAAATGTACGAAATGCCATAACCCTTGGGAGTCTGCTTTTTAAATGGTAAAAAAAGTGATAAAATATGAGACTAAAATGTCCCACTGGGCCATCTATGGGACAGACTTAACCCTTTACAATACAGAGAAAATATGGGATATTAGATAATTCAATTGTGCAGGAAAAAAAAAGGGAAAAATGTTAAAATCAATAAAAGGTAAATTTATCCTCTCCGCATTGGTCATAGTAATCCTTTCTATCGGCGGGCCGGCAATTTTCTTTTTTTATAAGGTGGATGAAAACTTTGAGGCACGTTCCAGAATTATGCTTTCAACGTCGTTAAATGCAATCGAGGCATATATCAGGCATGCCATGACTCATGAGAAAAAAAACATACAAAGTGTATTGATACATCATACCCAAAACAAAAGTATAGATAAAATACGCATTTTTAACCTAGATGGCGAAATCACATTTGCTTCTGACTCAACTGAAATTGGTAAAAATATTAACCAAATTGTATTGCACCATCGGGGTACAAAATATAAAGAGGAGATCATTTTAGATAAACTCGACAGTGTTTACTCTGCCTTGGTGCCTTTGGAGAATACAGCAGCCTGCCAGGAATGCCATGATGAAAAAGGAACCATAGGATATCTCGATATTGATGCAAAGCTGACCTATCCGGAAGTGCAATTTTATACCGGTATAAAACACTCTTTGTACCTGGCCGTAATGGTAATAATCATTTTAACTTTAACCTTGTATTTTATTTTTCGTTATTTTATTGAAAACCCGCTTAAGGGCTTTATTTATGCTCTTGATGAGGTGCAAAAGGGTAATTTAAAAATAAGGCGAGCGGTTAAAAATGCTGATGAATTTGGTGTGTTGGACCAACACTTTAATCATATGGTAAGTAAGCTGGAAAGATCGAAAGATGAAATAAAAACTTTTCATTTTGAACAACTGCAAAGAGCAGATAAGCTGGTGACACTTGGTGAGCTTGCTGCCGAGATGGCTCACGAAATCAACAATCCTGCTGGGGTGATAATGATGCGTGCGGATTATCTTCAACTAGAGGCCGAGGATGCAAACGGCCTGGAAAAGTATCGGGCCGATATAAATGTAATCTTGCAACAAACCCAAAGGATTGCTAAAATTACAAACCATATTTTAAAATATAGTAAAAAGTTGCCCCGGGATTTTAGCAATATTGATATTCTAATGGTTATTGATGAAAGCCTTAATATTTTAGAGCCCCGGATCGAGAAAAGAGGGATAACTTTAAAAAAAACCTATCTGGGTGGGAACCAATCAGGAAAAGCAATTATTTATGGTGATGCCCAGCAGATTGAACAAGTATTTACAAACCTTATAAATAATGCGATCGATGCATTGGAAGGCGGGGGCATATTAGAAATTCGTGTAGCATGCATTGAAGAACATAAGATCCAGGTGCTGATAATGGACGATGGCAATGGGATGGACGAAGTTGCCAGTGAGCAAGCCTTTTTACCCTTCTTTACAACAAAATCGGCCAATAAAGGCACTGGCCTGGGGTTATATATCGTAAAAAATATTATTAAAAACCACAATGCCAATATTCTTTGTAATAGTACCTTGGGAAAAGGCACTACATTTACATTACTATTTAGTAAAGCGAAGGAACAATGAAAAACATACTGCTAATTGATGATGAACAGGATATGCTGGATAGCTTGCATAAGTTGTTGAGCAGAAAACCACAATATAAACTATCCATGACAACGGACGGAAAAAGGGCGTTAGAATTGGTTGCCAGTAAGAAATATGACCTGATCATCACGGACCTTAAGATGAATGAAGTATCCGGTATGGATATTTTGCAAAAGGCCTTAAACACTTTTCCTGACTCCACTGTAATTATGATCTCGGGTTATGGTACCATAGACACAAGTGTTAAGGCCATGCGCGAAGGCGCTTTTGATTTTATTGAAAAGCCCTTTACCTCAAAAAAATTATTTGATACCGTTAACCGCGCCTTTAGCCAAAATATGGATAAAGCCACCCTTTCTGAGAAAGGCCTGTCACAAAAAAAGGATTCGTTTGGGATCATTTACCAAAGCAAACAAATGGAAGAGCTGTTAAACCTTGTCCGTAAAATAGCGTCTGGAAATATGAACATATTGGTGACAGGCGAGAGTGGAACCGGAAAAGAGTTGATAGCCCGTGCAATACACAAATTAAGTAAACGCAGCTTAAACCCATTTGTACCCGTAAATTGCGGCGCTTTACCGGAGAATTTATTTGAAAGCGAATTGTTTGGCCACGAACGCGGCGCTTTTACCGGGGCAATAAAAACAAAGCCGGGTTTGCTGGAATTTGCCGACCATGGGACTTTTTTTTTAGATGAGATTGGCGACCTGAGCCTGGCAATGCAAATCAAACTTTTACGAATGCTTGAAGAGCGGAAAATTAGACGTGTAGGCGGACAAAAGGAAATTTCGATTGATGTGCGGATAATTGCGGCGACAAATAAGGACCTGAAAAAAGCCGTTGCAGAAAAACAGTTTCGCGAGGATTTATTTTACCGGCTAAATGCAATGGAAATAAATATTTTGCCTTTGCGTGAACGTCCGGACGATATCCTGCCGATTGCAAAACATTTCCTTGCAGAGTTTTGTTGCCAAAACGAAGGGGCAATGATACGCTTCTCTCCGGAGGCCGAAAAGGCTTTAAAGAACCATCCTTGGAATGGCAATGTCCGGGAATTACAAAACATGGTGAACCGTGCTTTTTATTTGTGCTCTAATTCTGTTATTCAGAGAACAGATTTGCCTATCCCGATGGAAAGGGAAAATGCTTTTTTTGAGGATGATATTATAAATCTTTCTTATAAAAATGCTAAAGAAAGCTTACTTGAGAAATTTGAAGTTGAATATCTTACCCACCATATTAAACAAAATGCAGGCAATATTTCGCGCACAGCAGAAAGTTGCGGCCTGGATAGACGGTCGATCCACAGATTGATAAACAAGTATAATATTATTTATGAAGAATAAAAAAAAGAGGCTGGCCCATTTCTGGAGCTAGCCTCTTTTTATAAAACTAAACAACTCTTTTAACTGTGATACTATTTTTTTTCCGGACGGGGATGTTTTATTTTGTCATAGTATTTATCAAAATCAAAGCTTTCAAATGTTGGGCTTTCGCTATTATGGCAATTCTTACAAACCTTTTCATCCGGGATAATTAACCCATTGGCTTTAGCCTTTTCTAAATCTTTCATTATCTTCTTCTTTTTATAATCGGCTCCAGGTCCGTGGCAAGATTCACATGAAACGCCTTCTTCCAACTTTAGTTTTCCTTTGGGGTGAAGTCGTTCCGGTTTAAGGCTTGCATACGTTGAGTGGCATTTTAAGCAGGCAGGGTCTTTCGCCGGATCGGCAATTCCTTTTTCTTTAGCGATTTTTAAAGCTTCCGGGCTGGCAAGCGCTTCCATGGCTTTTGCGTGCGGGCCTTCTTGCCAAATAAGATATTGTTTTCCATCTTTTTCTTTTTTATGACAGCTTTTACACTTTTGGGCCCCTACATATTGATGCCCGGCATCCTGTGCAAAAACACTTAAACTTCCAACAAATAAAAAGATAAATAAACGAACAAAAACTTTCTTCATTAAATCCTCCTGAATAATAATATTTATTTAGTTTGCGGTTAATTTATTGCAATAATTATTCCAAAAATAAAAACAACTTTCTATAGGTATTGTTATGTTTTTTCAGTTTTGTCCTCCTGTTTTGGTTTTGAACGTGAATATATGAACGAAATTATTAGTAATACAAGCCCAAGGCTTATAAATGATAATATTCGTATACTTGTATCGGGTTGGGTTATGCCAACCAGTACAAGGTATACAGTCGTCAGTAACAAAGTATATAAGGCCATCCAGCGGTATTTTTTATTATTTAAAACGGCACTTATAACGTAGTAAACCAGGGCTATGCCGGCCCATGATAAACTGATATACCCCTCGGGTGCAAGATGGTATAGTGCATAAGGAAATATAATAAATGAAATAACCAAGTAAGCATTCCGCAATGATTCTGTTTTAATTTCCAGTCTGTTTTTTTTCCACCCCAAAACCCGTGCTGTAAGCAAGGCAACAATACCAAAATTAAAACTAAGCGTCCCTATATTTCCTGTGGTAAAAAAGGAAGCCAAAAAGATAATCAGAAAAATAAAAAAGTTTGCAATAACAATAATTTTTGAGCGGTACAATAACGCGATGGCTACAACTAATAATGATTGCCAGCATAGTAAAATAAAAAAATCAGGATAATTAAAGTTAAGAATTATAGCCACACTTAAGGCTGTAAAGCCCAAAATTGAATAGAAGAAGCTGGAATATTTACTTTTTTCTTTAATCCAAAAAGCCAAGGATAATGCCAAAAAGAGCACAGCGCTAAAAATGTGGTATGTGGCCGGGGCCTGGTTTGCCCCTACAAAAAAGATGAGAAGAAATAGCCCGTACCCAATACTACAGTTTATAATAGTATTAATAATCAGAAATTCATCCTCTTGCTCATTTTTATTCCGTAAGAAATTACCTGTTGCATAAATTAACATATAAATTAAAATAAAGGCCAGGTTAAACTCGGAACCTTGTATAAAACCAAACTTATGGCCCATTAAGGGGTTGTTGATAAACCAAATAAAATGCGTGAAATAAGTTAAGGCCAGGCCATAGAATATAACTTTTCGCCAATTATACTTGAGCCGGGCGTAAACAATAATAAGTGAGAGGATAGTGTTAATTATAAGTAATGAAACCACTTCTTCGCTTATTACAGCTGTGATAAAACCAAGGGTAATATTTATGGCAAAAAGGTATACCGATTCTTTTCTTAACGCCCAGAAAAGGTTAAAAAATACAACGGCCATTAATGACAGGGTTAAAATACTTTTATCGGCCAGCGCAGGTTCCATCGAGAAATAATGAAATCTTAAGGTTGAAAAATATAAAAGTATAAGCGCAGAACCCATTAGGTAGCGCGTGATATATTGAAAGGAGTTTTTTAAAAAAAATGTGAGTAAAATTAAGATACCGCTTATTAAAAAACCTATGATGCCAGGCAAATAAACCGGTAATCCACCGTGTGGTAAAGAGAGGATAAACACGAGCCCGAGCAGCAATAGTATAACGCCGATCTTAGCAAACCAGTACTGTGCAATCTGCACTTCTAAACCAACTTTTTGTGCCGCTATTTTATCGCCAACTTTAACTTTAGCAGTTGCCGTTTCTTCTGTTTCAAAAGATTCTAATTCTAAAATATTTTCGAGACGTGCGATCCTACTTTCCAAAAGCATAGTTTTTTTTAAAAGATCTGTATAATTTTTTGATTGCAGAGAAGGGTCATTCATACATGCACTTCCAACGAGTTTTAACCTAAGTGGCACGAATTAATTATAATAAAAATATTGGCATAAGAATTGCCAAAGAGATTTGAATTACAATTATCGTTTGTATAATTTATTTAAGTTAATTTCATCTGAAATATACTTTTAAAATTTACATAAACAAATAAATCTTACCATTTAAGGAAGTATTATGAAACTTGAATTACCCCGGTCTTCGAAGAACTGGATATCACTTATTGGAGCAACTATTGCTGTAACAGCCTTATTTATGATCATCTTTTTATTTGCGATCACTACATTTTTTTCTGGCCAACCCATCTACCTTGGGTTGATAATTTATATGCTTTTGCCTGGATTTTTAATTTTTGGATTAATCCTTATCCCCGTGGGTATGTTAATAACCCGCAAAAAAATCACTAAACACAAAAATATACTCCCCTTTATTGATTTAAACCTAAAACGACATAGAAATGCTGTGGCCGTTTTTATTTCAGGGACCGCCTTATTTTTCCTTCTTTCGGCTATTGGCAGCTATGAGGCTTTTCATTATACCGAATCTGTTGAGTTTTGTGGCACGCTTTGCCATGATGTGATGAAGCCCGAGTACGATGCGTACCAACATTCTTCGCACGCGCGGGTGGCTTGTGCCGAGTGCCATATTGGCACCGGTGCCGATTGGTTTGTAAAAGCAAAAATCTCCGGATTGCATCAGGTTGTTGCGGTTATGACCAACAGTTTTTCTCGGCCTATACCAACACCAATCGCTAACTTACGCCCGGCAAGGGAAACCTGTGAGCAGTGCCATTGGCCCCAAAAATTTTATGCCACAAAACACCGGCAGGAAACACATTATCTCAATGATGAAGAAAACACGGAGTGGGATATTATCCTGAACATGAAATTAAAAACAAATAATGGTGAAGTTGATCCGGATAAGGGGATTCACTGGCATATAGATCCCGATGTAAAAATTGAATATATCACCACCGATGAAAGGAAAGAGCAGATACCCTGGGTTAAATATACCAATACCAGCACCGGTGAAGAACGAATTTATAACAGTGAAGAAGACCCGCTTGAACTAAACGATTCGTTAAGCTATAAAATAAATACAATGGATTGCCTGGATTGCCAT
Organism: Calditrichota bacterium; assembly: GCA_024277115.1. GTDB lineage: Bacteria > Calditrichota > Calditrichia > Calditrichales > J004 > JABFGF01. Next base: position 19,889 of record JAJRVW010000002.1, on the reverse strand, counting down.
AACCGCCCCGCACATAGTTATAAGCCACCGGCATTTTTTATCAACGATGCGATTAAATCAGGTTTAATACCGGTTGAGCTTCCTGAAATTAAATCCCTGTCAATGCAGATTTGCGGTGAGGAATTTACATCGACCGATTCGGCTATGCAGTATATAGAAAAAACGGTTAAAGAGTTTTATGAGTCGGATTATCCCGAGGTGTTTGAATCGGACAGCCTGTTAATCGTAAAAGCGATTAAGGGGATACAAGATAAATTTAAAGTTAATATATTCCCTGAAATGAACGTGAGGTGGGATGCGTATCCCAACCATATTGGCCACCTGGAGTTTGATGGCTGTTTCCGCTGCCACGACGACCAGCATACAAGCGATGACGGCCAGGTAATTAGCAGGGATTGTAATATTTGCCATTCTGTAAAGGCGCAGGGGACGCCAGGCAATCTCGAAATGGCCTCAATTACGGGGTCGATTGATTTTAGACATCCGGGCGATGTTGAGGAAGACGAGTGGAAAGATACAAATTGTACAGAATGTCATACAGGGCTTGATCCATAAATCTACTAAATTTAAAAGTTAAGCGGTGCGGGAACTCTGATGAACGTACGAAAGCTTATTCTGGTTTTTATATTGAGTGGCAGTTTGTCTTTTTTATTTGGACAATCGAATGAAGATTGCCTGGATTGCCACGATGATCCAACATTAACTAAATCTTTAAATGACTCGACGGAGGCCTCTTTATTTATTGATGAAGAGGCCTTTACTAACTCCATCCATGGCGATTTAGACTGCTACGAATGCCATGCGGATTTGGAGAACTTTGAAGACGAACATGAAGAAGATTTGCAAAAAGTTAATTGTGCCGAATGCCATGATGATGCACAGGCCGATTACAATTTAAGCGCCCATTCCCTGGATTTTGAGAATAGCGGGGCTATAACGGCAACATGTACCGATTGCCATGATACGCATAATATCCTTTCTGCAGACGATACTGTCTCATATTCCTATAAACTAAATATCGAAAAAATGTGCGCCGGTTGCCACTCCAAGCCGGAAGTACTTGCTTACCTTAATATTAGAGGTGAGGGCCCGGCGGGTTTATATCACGACAGTGTCCACGATAAGAAACTGCACGAAGAACCTGATGGAAATGCCCCGACTTGTATCAACTGTCATGGGTCTCATAAAATTATGTTGCGGCTTGACCCGGAATGTTTAACCTCCGAGATAAACTTACCGGGAACTTGTGGCGCCTGCCATGAAGAAATTTACACAGAATACACAGAAAGTATTCACTGGAAATCCAAACAACGCGGCCATAACGAATCGCCCGGCTGTAACGATTGCCATGGCGAGCATAATATAATCTCTCCTAAAAATAAAAATGCAATCACAAACAGATTTAACCTGTCGTCCCAAATTTGCCAAAATTGCCATGCCTCCAAGGTGATGATGGAACGCTTCGGGCTCGATCCCAATCGGATGGAATCCTACCTGCGCAGTTACCACGGCCTTTCTGTTTTACGGAGTTCGCCAGATGCGGCCACCTGTACAAATTGCCACGAGGTGCACGCTATTAAAAGCAGCTTAAACCCGGCATCGAGTGTCCATAAAAACAATCTTAAACAAACCTGTGGCGCTTGTCATAAGAATATATCCGATGCTTTTGTGGCGATTGAGATGCACCCGCTAAATCAGGAGTCGCGCAACCCGCTGGCCTTTTTTGTAAAAAATTTCTATATCCTGTTACTTTTTACGGTCATTGGTTTGATGGTTGTCCATAACCTGATTATCCTGGCGCATTATGTCCGTGAAAAGCAGCGCCACAAAAACAAAACCGAAACCTACCAAAGGTTTAACTCCTGGGAAGTGTATCAACATGTGTTGATGGTTTTTAGTTTTACTACATTGACTGTTACAGGGTTTGCCTTAAAATTTCCGGGTGCGGCATGGGTGCAATTACTGGGCAGTTTGGGCTTGAATGAGGTTGCCCGGTCAACAATCCACCGCGGGGCTGCTGTGGTTATGGTGATAATTTCCATAATCCAGGCCGGTTATTTTATTTTTACACAAAAAGGGCGTAATGATTTTAAAGCGCTTATTCCCACTTTTAAAGATATAAGCCACCTGTTGCAAACCATGCGCTATTATCTTGGATTGAGCAAGTCATACCCAAAGTTTGGCCGTTATACCTATGCCGAAAAAGCCGAATACCTTGCCTTGATTTGGGGTGTTGTTGTGATGGGGGCAAGTGGGGTGATTTTATGGTTCCCTGAATTTTTCCTGCAATTTTTACCTACCTGGATTTTTGAAACATCGGAGGTTATCCACTATTACGAGGCATGGCTGGCCACTTTGGCAATTATTGTGTGGCACTGGTTTTTTGTTTTGTTTCACCCCGAAAGTTACCCGATGGAAGTGACCTGGATTGATGGCAAAACAACTCTGGATGAATTAAAAAAACATCATCCCCTTGAGTATGAGAAATATATTTTAAATAAAAAAATAAGCGAAAAAACGACCGGAGATTTGGGCGAAAAATTATAACCCCTGGAGAAAATGATGTTGACGCTGAGATTTTTAATATTCCCTCTGTTTTGTTTTTTATTCCCTCTCTTAGGCCAGGATAACGAAGATTGTTTTGAATGCCATGCCGACCCGGATATTGTGACCGAACCGGAGATAAGGCGACCGGGCTTGTTTGTTGATGGTGAAGCGCTAAAAAAATCAATCCATGAAGAGCTTGCATGTGCCGAATGCCACGCGGATATTGATGTGGATGATTTGCCCCATGAAGATAATTTAAAAGCTGTTTATTGTGGCGAGTGCCATGATGACGAGCAGGCCGATTTCGATGTGGCGATCCATGGGCAGGCAAAAGCGCATAATTTAAGATATGCCCCATCCTGCGCCGAGTGCCATGGAAAGCACGATATTTTATCTACCGATAACCCGAAGTCGCCTTCATTTAAAATGAATATTCCTTTTTTGTGTGGCAAATGTCATCGCGAAGGGGCGCCGGTTGCGCGGGTTTATGATATTACCGAACACAATATTTTATCAAATTACAGCCAAAGTATTCATGGCGAGGGGTTGTTTAAAAAAGGGCTTTCGGTTACCGCCGCTTGCGTGGATTGCCATACCAGTCATTTAATTTTACCACACACAGATATTCGTTCATCAACATCCCCGAAAAATGTGGCCAAAACCTGTATGAAATGCCACACCCGGATTGAGGATGTACATGTAACGGTAATTGAAGGTGAGAAATGGCGCAACGATCCCCAAAGCATCCCGGCTTGCACCGATTGCCACACGCCACATAAAGCACGTAAAGAATCGATGACATTGACTTTGGCAGATAACGCCTGTTTAAAATGCCATAAAAAAAAGGATGTACATAAAGTTGAAGATGGAAAAATAATTTCACTGACTGTTGAACGCGATTTAATAAAAGGATCGGTTCATGGTGAAATAACCTGTGTAAAATGCCACTGTGATGTAAATCCCAGCCTAAAACGGCCATGTACAACAGCAGACCAGGTAGATTGTAAAAGTTGCCACCTTCTTGTTGGTGAAGAATATGATAAAAGTGGGCATGGAAAAGCGGCAATGGACGGTGTTAAAGACGCGCCAACCTGCATTACCTGCCATGATGACCATAATATTAAACCCTCAGTTGATGAAACATCGCTCACTTACAAGGAAGCGATTCCAAAACTTTGCGGTGAGTGCCACCGGGAGGACAGCAAAGTAAAAGAGGTGAAACATCTTTCTGAAACGAATGCCTTTTTTGATTACACAAAAAGCGTCCATGGTAAAAGTCTGGGCGAGAAAGGGTTTTTATCGGCGGCAAATTGTACGGATTGCCATTCAAACCATCTGATTTTGGGACATGATGATGCCAATTCTACAATTAATCCTAAAAATATTCCGGCAACATGTTCCCGTTGCCATCGGGGTATTTATAAAGAATATGCACGCAGCGTCCACTCTATTAATACGGCGGAGAATAAGGAGAAACTGCCTACCTGTGAAGATTGCCATACGGCCCACGGCATTACAAAAACAGGCAAAGATGATTTTATAGCCGAGGTAACAAATGAATGCGGCAATTGCCACGGCGAGCTTTCAGAAACATATTTGGAAACACTCCACGGAGAAACCTACAAGCTGGGAAATTTAAACGCGGCCAAATGTTCTGATTGCCACGGTGCACATTTAATCCTGGCAAGCTCGAACCCGAATTCCTCGATCGGTGAGAAAAACATTGTAAAGACATGCCAGCAATGCCACGAAGACGCCAATGAAAAATTTACGGGCTACCTGACCCATGCCACACATCACGACAAAGAAAAATATCCCATTCTTTATTATACTTTTTGGGCGATGACATTTTTATTGATCGGTACATTTGGCCTTTTTGGATTGCATACTTTGCTTTGGTTGCCCCGTTCTATTCAGGCCGCCCGTCAACACAATCAAAAGAAAAAGAACGGTTCCGAGAGCTCAAAATATTATATCCGCCGTTTTAACAGGAGCCAGCGTTTAACCCATATTTTTGTGATTATAAGTTTTATTACGCTGGCACTAACCGGGATGATTTTAAAATTTTCCGGGATGGCCTGGGCAAAATTTATTGCCGAGCTGATCGGCGGGGCATCGGTGGCGGCCGTTCTCCATCGTTTGGCGGCGATTATTACATTTGGATATTTCTTTTTCCATCTTTTTACAATGATTAAAACCATGCGTGCCCGTAATGAGAACCTGCGTACATTTATTTTTGGGCCGGATTCGATCATGTTTAAAAAGCAGGATTTAATTGATGCCATTGCCACAATCAAGTGGTTTGTTGGCATGGGGCCGCGGCCATCGTACGGCCGTTGGACGTATTGGGAAAAATTTGATTATTTTGCTGTATTTTGGGGCGTTGCGGTGATTGGTTTCTCGGGTTTAATTTTGTGGTTCCCGGAATTTTTTACATTGTTTTTACCGGGTTGGGCGATCAATGTTTCGCATATAATCCATAGCGATGAAGCCCTTTTGGCCGTGGGCTTTATTTTTACAATCCACTTTTTTAATACCCATTTGCGGCCCGAGGCTTTCCCGATGGACACGGTTATTTTCACAGGGCTTATCCCTTACGACGAGTTTAAAGCAACCCGTCCGCGGGAATATGAGGAACTAAAAAAGAAGGGCGGTTTGCGTAAAAAGCTGGTCAAAAAAGAGATTACGCCTCAATGGGAAAAAGTCGTCAAGGTTTTTGGGTTTGTTTTTCTTTTTACAGGAATTGTTTTGGTTTTGTTGATTATTTATTCCATGCTCTTTGGATATAAATAAAAAATGAAGTTCTACAAAACAGAGTGTGGGTGATTAATTCGAGTTCTTAATCGTGATCCTATTCATACACGTTTTTAAGTTTTAAATTGAATATTGCCAAACAAAACCTACAAGGTTAAAAAGTATTTAGAAGGAAATTTCTTTCGAGTATAATTTTCTACCAATTCAATGATAAATGAACTTTCTATCTAAATCCGAATACTTTCTTTTCTTTTTCCTAAATGAAAAAGAAACAAAAAATCAGTGCCTAAATGAACTTTGGCTAAAAAGCAAATCCCAAAAAAACATAAAAATACCACAACCCTTTAATACACTTTTTGATTTAAAATATCCCCGACCAAACCAAGGTGCAAAAGAGTGAGAAATGTTCCATTTCTTAGCTGGAAATGGCCAACGCATTGTATGCAACAAAAAAAGGCCACTAAAAGTGGCCTTTTTTTATATAAATGATTCACTCAAAGAACGACCCGTTCTGTCATTCTGAGTTGTTTTTTTAACGAAGAATCCCGTTTATAAAGTTTGTTGGGCTTCTCCTGCTCCATTAAACTATACTGAGATTGCTCCATTGTGTGTGATAAAACAACCCTTTTTGAGTCGACAAAAAAGGGTTGTAGTAATTGTTTCTACTATTGTGGTTTGGGCAATCCTTCCATGCTTTTTATGGATTCGGCCACTTCATCATCGGTCATCTCGTGGTCAACCAATTCATTGGCGAAATATTTTTCATAGCCCAATAAATCCATCAAGCCATGTCCGCTTAATCCAAAGACGATCACTTTTTCTTTGCCTTCTTCTTTGGCCTTTTTTGCTTCGCGGATTGCTGAAGCGACAGCGTGACTGGTTTCCGGCGCAACAATAATGCCCTCAGTGCGGGCAAACTGGATAGCTGCCTGGTAGCACTCGATCTGGCCGATAGAGGTTGGGTTCAGTAAACCGTCTTTAATGGCCGCGCTTACCAACGGCGCCATGCCATGATAGCGCAACCCCCCCGCATGAATGGGCGGCGGGATAAACTTATGCCCCAAAGAATGCATCGGCATAAGCGGGGTCATCTGGCCAGTATCGCCAAAATCGTAAGCAAAAGGCGCTTTGGTCATTGTTGGACAGGATGCCGGTTCAACCGGGATAATGTCAATCTGGTCGCCATTGATTTTATCGTTTACAAAGGGGAAGGCTAATCCGGCAAAATTGCTACCGCCACCGGCACAGCCGATTACCACATCTACTTTGTTTTCATTGATCTTGGCCAATTGTTTTTTTGTTTCCAGCCCGATTATTGTTTGGTGCAGCATAACATGGTTTAAAACGCTGCCAAGGGAATAGCGTGTTTTTCCGGTTGGATCGGTAACGGCGGCTTCAACCGCTTCGCTGATGGCAATGCCTAGGCTGCCGGGCGTATCGGGCATTTCAGCTAAAATTTTCCGGCCGATTTCGGTGGTGTCACTTGGGCTTGGGATACACTTGCCGCCCCAGGTTTCCATCATCACTTTCCGGAAAGGTTTTTGGTCAAAACTGATACGCACCATGTAAACTTTTACTTCCAGGCCAACAAGTGCCCCGGCAAAAGAAAGGGCGCTGCCCCACTGGCCGGCACCGGTTTCCGTTGTCAGCTTTTCGATACCAAATTGTTTATTGTACCATGCTTGTGGAATGGCCGTGTTGGGTTTATGGCTCCCGGCGGGAGAGACACTTTCATTTTTATAATAAATACGCGCGGGCGTGCCTAAAGCTTTTTCCAGTGCGTGTGCCCGGTATAATGGTGATGGTCGCCATTTATGTAAAAGGGCGCGTACCTCGTCCGGAATATCGATCCAGCGTTCGGCGCTTACTTCCTGCTCAATCAGGTTCATGGGGAAAACCGGCGCAAGCATTTCCGGGCCGATTGGGTTGCCATCCGGGCCAAGCGGTGGTTGCATTGGGGTGGGAAGATCAGGCGCGAGATTATACCATTGCTTTGGCATTTCGTCTTCGCTTAAAAGTATTTTAACAGCCATGTTGGTTACTCCTATGTGTGTGTTTAAAACGGGTTATTTAGTTTTGTCTTTTTTAAGGATTATAGCTTTCGGCTTGTGTAATTGCTTTTTTTAAAACCGAGTTGGGCTTTTTTAATTCTTTCGAGCCGCGTGTTATTTTACATAAACCCAGGCGCAGGTCTTTGGCGATTTTTCGTTGGGTATCGCCACGTAACAGCCTCTTGGCCAGTTCCCAGCGCGAGTCCAGGTCGGCAAGCTCGGCCGGGGTGAACAGGCTGCTTAAAAATTGTTTTATTTCGTCGGGATTATTAGTTTCCGCAAGCCGCCGACAGATTTGGTTTAAATTGGTTTTCATTTACGAGGGTATGTTTCTATGTATAGAAACAATAATACGAAAAAAAGTATCTTTTATGCAAATAATAAAAGACACTTTAAGATTAATTGTCAGGGTTTGTTAAATTATATCCAGCACTTTCTCCGGTGGGCGGCCCAGGATAACTTTTCCGTTAAAAACAACAATAGGGCGTTCAATCAATTTTGGGTTTTCCGACAAGGTTTTACACCATTCTAAATCTGAGAGGTCCGAGTTTTTTGAGAGGCCAAGTTCTTTTAAGACAGGCTCTTTCATCCGAACAAGCTCTTTGGGCGCGATGCCAATCTCTTTACAAAGTTGCACTAACTCTTCTGCCGATGGCGGTGTTTTTAAGTATTCTACAATTTCTACTTTGGCATCATTGCTGTTTAACAATTCCAGCGTTTGCCGGCTTTTGCTGCAACGTGGATTATGGTAAATTTTGTTTTCCATCTGTTCCCTTTTTTGTTTTAAATTTGTGGGGCAAACTTAGTGAAACCCAATAAAAAATAAAAATTGTTTCTTTGCCCTCTCTGTTTGGTTCTTATTTTCTGATTCTTTAATCTTACGGATGAATTTTATCGAAGAGTACGGCTATTGGGGCTTGCTGCTTTTTTGTTTGTTGGCGGCAACAATTGTCCCGATTAGCTCGGAAGGAGCAGTTGCCGGAGCCTTGGCCTTAAAAATGAAAGCGCTGCCTGTTCTTATTTGGGCAAGTGTGGGCAATATCCTTGGCACGGTGGTAAATTATTTTTTTGGTATTTGGATTGGCCAAAAATGGGTAGAAAAAAAAATCACTAAAAGCACAAAAAAGGCTTACGAAATTGCCCATAAATATGGATGGTGGAGTTTATTGTTATCATGGCTTCCGATTATTGGCGACCCGATTACAATTGCCGCGGGCGTGCTACGGTGGAATTTTTTCCTCTTTTCTGTGATTGTTTTTTCGCTGCGTATTCTCCGTTACTACGCGCTTATTTATTTGTTGGTTTAAAACGAAACGCTGTGGCATCCCAGGTTATTTTATGAAATATATTGTTTCCATTTATCTTTGGTTGGCCGGGATTATTTATTATACCGGTTTTTTGATTTTGGCCCTTCTGCTTAGTTTTCTGTTTCCGGTTGAAAAGATTGACCCGGTCATAAAAAAAATTCTACGTGGCTTTTTCAGGGCTGTATTTATAAAAGTAGAAACAAACGGCCTTGAAAATATCGATCCGGGCAGGGCCTATATTTTCATGATCAACCATATAAGTTTTTTTGATATTCCCCTTGTTGGCGGATTTGTGCCCGGGTTTGTTCGTGGCATCGAGGCTTCGCGGCAACATAAATGGCCGCTGTACGGTTGGGTGATGCGCCGCTTGGGAAACATCCCGGTGGAGCGGACCAATGTTTATGCATCAATAAAAAGTTTTGGACAGGCGGAGAAATATTTGCGGCAAGGTAAATCATTGATAATTTTCCCGGAAGGCGGGCGCACAAGTACAGGCGATTTAATACCGTTTAAAAAACTGCCGTTTCACCTGGTGAAAAAAACGGAAATAGAAATTATTCCTGTGGCCATAAAAGGGATGTTTGAGATCAATAATAAGACCAGTTTGTCCATAAAACCCGGAAAGGTGCTGGTAAAGTTTGGGGCGTCGATTTCCAAAGAAATCATCCAAAAACTGGATACGGTGGCGTTACGGGATTATACAAAAGAGAAAATTAGAAAACTACTTGTTCAAGATTGATTTTTAGGAGGGCGTGTGAAACTACTTTTAATTTATAATACACAGGCAGGCGGTAAACGGTCCGGAAAAAATTTACCGGATGTGCTCAACTATTTTTCGGAAAAGAAAATTGATGTTGACCTGATCCAAACAGATTACAGCTGGCATGGTATCGAGCTAGTTAAAAACGCAGACCTCGCAAAATATGATGGTGTCGTTGCCTCCGGTGGCGATGGGACTTTGTTTGAAGTACTCAACGGTTATTATCAAAACCCGTCAAAAGAAAAACCGCCGATTGGAATATTGCCAAACGGTACTGGAAATGCTTTCGCTAAGGAACTGAAACTGCAATCTTTTGAATGGCAAAAAGCCATCGATATTATTGCCACAAATAAGCTAAAAAAAATTGATGTGGCGCGCCTGGTCACTGAAGGAAAAACCTATTACTTTATAAATGTTTTAGGCGTGGGTTTTGTGGCGGATGTGGGCGGCACGGTGGAAAAATTAAAAGGTCTTGGCGAGCTTTCTTACTTGCTTGGTGTTTTGTACCAGATTGCGTTTTTGAAGAGCAGTAAAATGACGCTTGAAATTGATGGCCAAAAAATGGAAAAAGAGGCTGTGTTTATAGAGATCGCCAATACGCGCTACACAGGCTCTACATTTATTATGGCGCCGGATGCGATTATTGATGATGGTTACCTGGATGTTGTTCTGGCCAACAAAGCATCGCGAACAAAAATCTTAAAATTATTGCCGACCATCTTTAAGGGCGAACATGTTTTGGATGAAAAGGTGGACGTTTTTAAGGCAAAAAGAATCCGCATCGAAACGGATGTCCCCAAAGGCCTTATCCCGGATGGCGAGTTATTTGGCAGCACGCCCATTGAGATTGAATGTTTAAAACAGGATGTATCTTTTTTTTGGGTTTAATGTGCTGCATGATCGTGGTCATACTCTTTATCATTTTCATTCGTTTCAAATTCCGGGTAAAAGTGTGACTATGTCTAAGAGAAAAAATTCTCCCATCAAATAAATAGTATTAACATAATTTCAAAAATTATTTGCGTTTCAGATTTAATTAATCGTATATTCACGATAAGCGATTAAGGAGAAAAGATGCCCGTAGCAAAAACAGAAGAATTTCAACAAAGTGATATGGTTCTGGCCGATATTGCCAAAGCGCTTTCACACCCGGCGCGGATAAATATCCTGCGTATTTTAAACGAACTTAACTCGTGCATCACAGGCGAACTTGTTGATTTATTGCCCTTGTCCCAATCCACAGTAAGCCAGCATTTAAAAGAGCTTAAACGGGTTGGCCTGATAAAAGGCGAGATTGATGGTCCGCGCACTTGTTATTGTTTGGATGAGAGAGTAGTGGAGAAGACTAAAAAAGCGTTCACTAATTTATTTTCTACATTTAAATGTTGCTAAATATTTTACTCTTTTCTCATGCTCAAGTTTTCGGACAATAGAAAAGCAAAAATATGAGGTAGGAGCAGTCTCCTGACTGCGATCGGAAAAAAGAGCAGTCGACTGACCGGATCGTATGAAAGAACAGTCGACTCATTGCGATTGAGCAAAACAGTCGTCTACTTGTTGCTTTGGGAAAAGGAGTGCTCTGCAACTCGCAATCCGTGCAAGACTAAAAGTGGCAGCTTTAATAAATTGGACCGTACCTGTTCCATTTTATCGGGTACACCGGTTAAGATGATTTTGATAATGACAAACAAATAAAAAAAGGAGAAATAGTATGAGCAGCGCAGCAGATTTAAAAAAGATTGTGCAGGATAAATATGCAGAGATCGTTACACTGGATTCATCATGTTGCGGGCCGGTTTGCGGATGTGGCCCTGCCGAAGTTGATTACTCGGCGTTTAGCTTGGATTATACACAAAAAGAGGGCTATGTAGCCGATGCCGATTTGCAATTGGGGTGCGGTATTCCTACTGATTTTGCTGCAATAAAAGCGGGAGATACCGTAGTTGACCTAGGCTCCGGGGCAGGCAATGATGTGTTTGTGGCCAGGCAAATTACCGGGGAAACGGGCACGGTTATTGGTGTGGACATGACGCCCGAAATGATAGAGAAGGCCAATATCAATAAAGAAAAATTGGGTTTTAAAAATGTTGAGTTCAAGTTAGGCGATATCGAGAACCTGCCCCTTGATGACAATATGAGCGATGTTGTTGTGAGCAATTGTGTTTTAAATTTAGTGCCAAATAAAGAAAAAGCCTTTGCCGAAATTTATCGCATCCTAAAGCCCGGCGCCCATTTTTGTATCTCGGATATTGTGCTGGAAGGAGAAATCCCCGAAGGTTTAAAAAAATCGGCAGAGATGTACGCAGGCTGTGTATCCGGCGCATTACAAAAAAACGATTACCTGACCATTGTTGAAAAGAGTGGTTTTAAAAATATTGAAGTCAAGCAAACACGATCTATTGTCTTGCCAGACGAGCTATTAAAAACCTACCTTGATGAATCGCAAATGAAAAAATATAAAGAAAGTGATTTTGGCATAAACAGCATTACGGTTGTTGCTGAAAAGTAAGTTGAGTTATTTATAATCACATCCATCTTTTTGCCTTAATTAGTGATTCGCATTAGATTGGCTATTTTTAACTATGCCCATTATGCGATCACTAATTTTATTTATTACACTTTTTTTTGTTGTGCCCATTTCTGCACAAGCTGCGGATGCTCTCCAAATTGGTAGCCCGTTTATTGCTAATTATCAGCCAAAAGATTATAACGGTGATGCCCAAAATTGGTGTGCCCTGCAAGATAGCAATCAATTTTTATATGTGGGAAACCAACGCGGGGTTTTGCAATTTGATGGTGAAAACTGGAACGCCATCCCGGTTCTAGATGGTCGTGCGGTTTTTTCTCTTGCGAAGGATGCGTCCGGCACTATTTGGGTGGGCACACATAATGATTTTGGTATCCTCTTTCCCGATAGCATTGGCCGACTGAAATATCTATCCTACCAAGAAAATATTCCCGAAAACTTAAAGCCAATCGGCCGTGTGCGTGAAATTATAATTTCCGGTCATCTTGCCTATATCCGTACAAATAAATATTTGCTGCGATTTAATAATGGAAAAATAAAATCATGGCAATCCCCGACACAGTTTTATAAAATGCACCAAATTCTCAATAAAATATTTATTTGGGAAGCCGGCAAGGGCTTAAAAACGGTTGAAAATGATTTGCTGAAAATGGCGCCCCAAGGCGCTTTTTTTAAAAATAATTCACTCACCGCCATGCAGCCTTACACGCAGGACACTTTACTTATTGCAACCTGGAAAGATGGCCTTTATCTATATAAACCCAATTTTAAGCAACCGCAAAAATCCTATGTAAAAAAGTTTAAGACACAATTTGACCTTGAATTAAAATCCAACCCTATAATCGCGCTCAAAACAATTGGTGCCGCTAAATTCTTCCTGGCGGGATTTAATAAAGGAAGTTACCTTGTCGATAAAAATGGACGGGGGCTTGTTAAGCTTACAAAGCGCCAGGGGTTAACAAATCTTTTTTGTAACAATACCTATCTCGATCACCAAGGCGGTTTGTGGTTTTTAAATAATGATGGTATTGACCGGGTTGAAATATCTTCACCGTTTTTATTATTTGGGGAAGACGAAGGAATAAAGGGGCCTGTTCAAAATATTGTCCGTTATAAAAATAAGCTATATATAGCAACCACAGACAAGGTTTATGTAGAGGCCGGACACCCCGGAAAAAACACGCTTTACTTCAAAGAAATAAAAAAAATACAAAATGTATGGTCATTCCTGCCTTTAACAAACCGTTTACTTGCAGCCAGTAGCGACGGTGTGTATGAGATTGTAAACAATAAAGCCCGTTTGTTATCACTTGGACAAAAGAAAACATTTACCTTGTTTCGCTCCCGCATCGACTCCACAAAAATTTATTGTGGCACCAGTGGTGGCTTGGCCCTATTGGAGTTTCGGGCAGGGCAATGGCAATACCGCGGTTTAATCGAAGGCGTTAAATATGAGATTCATTATATTGAAGAATTTCCGGCCGGGCAGTTGTGGCTTGGCACCTACAACCAGGGAATTATAAAAGCGAAAATAAAAACGGATGGCCTGGATGTTGAATATTTTGGCCTTGATGACGGTCTGGAAACTTTAAAGCTTTATATCCCGATTGTTTTAAAGGGGAAGTTGTTTTTCAGCTCGGCACCATCTTCTGTACTTTATTTTGACGCGGAGAAAAGCCGGTTTTTTAAGGAACCGCAATTTTTAGAAGCAGCACAGAAAATTTCAAAAATAGTCGAAGATGAACAGGGCAATGTTTTATTTAAGCGGATTGTTGATGAAGGCGCCCGGATTGTGTTGGGAACTTATAAAAATCAATTCTATTCATTTTCTGAAAAACCTTTTCAGCGGATTAAAAATATAAATCCAATTATAATTTTTCCCGATAAGAATGGAATAACCTGGTTTGGGTATAAAAATGGATTACTGCGCCACGATTCAAAAATTATAAAGCGTACTAAAACGATTGCACCTGCTTTGATCCGTAGGGTAAAGTTTCAGGACAGCCTTGTTTATAGGGGTATGAACATGGAAAACATAACCCACAACCGTTTTAATTTCCCGTATCAAAATAATAAAGTGCGTTTCGAATTTGCATTTGCCGGATTTGATGCACCGGACCAAAATGCATATCAATATTTTTTGGATGGCTATGAAGGTTCGTGGTCCGACTGGACGCATGAATCGCAAAAAGATTATACCAATCTCCCCGAAGGAAACTATCTTTTTTATGTGCGGGGGCGCGATGTGTATGGCCAGGTTAGTTCTGCAGATTTATTTAATTTTAAAATATTGCCACCCTGGTACCGCAGCCAATTTGCTTATTTTACCTACATTTTTATTTTCTTGTCAGGCCTGTTTGTGGTCGACAGGGTCCGCACCCGCCAGATAAAAAGAAAACTTGATTTAGAGGCGGGGCAACGATTAAAAAGGCAAAAGGAGATTGATAAGGCCAAGAGTGAAGAGCGTAAACGGGTCCGTAAAAAAACTTCTGCCGATTTCCACGACGAGCTGGGCCATGTACTTACAAAACTGACCCTGTTAACCGAGTTGGCCAAACGATCGGTAAACGAAAAATCGGAAACAAAACGCTTTTTAATTAAAATTGGCGACGGTGTCTCCGAGTTGGCAACCGGGATGAAAGATTTTATCTGGATGCTCGATTCGGACAAGGACAGTTTGTACGATACGCTTATCCGCATAAAAGATTTTGGTGATGCGATTTTTGAATATAGCCCCATCTCGTTTAGGGCAGGAGGTTTTTCGGAAGCGCTTGAAAAAATAAAAATTGAAACGGAAGTTAGGCGTAATATTGTGTTGGTTTTTAAGGAGGCCATGAATAATTGTTTAAAATATTCCCATGCCGAAGTAGCCGAATTTTCCGCATTTATAAATGATAACTTTGTTGAGATTATATTTTCAGATAATGGCAAGGGTTTTAATACCGAAAACAAGTCATCGGGTCACGGATTGAAAAATATGCATGCTCGTAGTAAAAAAATCGGGGCAGAATTTTTAATAAATTCGCACAGCGGGAAAACTGAAATCCGGCTTAAAATGAAAATTGGGGCTTCGAATAAAAATAACCCAAATGAGTAATTTTATTTTAATTGCAAAAATGTAGTTTGATAAAAGTTAGTGGTCAATTATTAACAAGGCAAAGAAATGATTGATGTAATTCTGGTTGAAGACAATCATGATGTACGCGAAATGCTAGCCATGATTATTGATGGCTCTGAAGGGTTTTCATGCAAACATGCTTTTGTTGATTGTGAATCGGCCTTACAATTTATTCCCGATAACCCGCCTGATGTTGTTTTGATGGATATTGACCTGCCGGGTATTTCCGGCATAGAAGGTATAAAACGATTAAAAGTTGTTTTACCAAATCTTGATATAATTATGCTTACCGTGCATGAGGATGATGATTCTGTTTTTGATTCACTTTGTGCCGGTGCGAGCGGTTATCTACTTAAAAATACGGATCCTACCGTTTTATTAAGCTCAATAAAAGATGTAATTTCCGGCGGCTCACCGATGAGTTCGTCTATTGCCCGCAAAGTTGTCGGTTCATTTCAAAGAAGTAATTCTTCCCCTTTAACCGGCCGTGAAACTGAGGTTCTTAAAAAGTTGTGCGAAGGCCAAAATCATAAAGCCATTGCCGAATCCCTTTTTGTTAGCAACCACACAATCCGCATGCACATTAAAAATATTTATAAAAAACTACACGTCCACTCCCGTGGGCAAGCTGTAAAAAAAGCCATCGACGAACGATTGGTATAATCTAAATCTTACCTGCCAGGGCAACCGGAATAAAGTCTTGTTAAAGATAGACGAACCTATTTACAGTCCTTCTTTAAAGTAGCCTGTCGAACGTGGTGTCACGCCCCGATAAAAATAGGAATTGGAGGAACACCAGCAAAAAAACGTGTTTTGCTGATGTTTAGTCCTCTCGCTTTTTTCAGGATGCCGAAATAGCCCAAAATTTGGTAATGCCCTTACTGATGCGATTTTTCTCCCAGCTAAACTACGGCGGGATCAGGATTTACTTTTTTACTTAAAATCGGTGTTTAAGGACAGTCACTAATACTGTCCGTGGTTAAAAATATCCAATTAGCTTTAATCATAAAAAATAACCCATTTGGGTAATAGGATTTTAATTACAAGACATTATTTTTAACAATATTGACAATGAACAAGGAGGAACATTATGAACAAGTTACCGATAATTGGCATCTTGTTAATTTTTGCTATAAATCTTTTTGGGCAGGAACTGATCTATCCCGAAGATGCAAATTTTTCCAACCGGTTTGGCATACGGGCAATGGGGCCGGGCAGTAATATTGTGGCTATCGGCAATGGCAAAGTGTATATGGCCAAATCTTTGGGACAATCGTCTTTTGAAATTTATAAAAAAGATAACTCGACACAGCCCTATATTTTTGCTATTTGGGACGGGGCGGGCTGGTCTCTGGAAGGGCCGGGCTATGTCAATGTGAGGGACATGGTGGTATACGGTACCAATATAATCATTTGCGGAAATTTTACTGAAATCAACGGGCAGCCCTTTAATTACATTGCCGGTTGGGATGGCGAAAAATGGTTTAGTGTCGGTGGTGGCGTGGATGGCCAGGTAAACACACTGGCAACCGACGGGCTTAACCTTTACGCCGGTGGTAGTTTCTCACATGCCGGTGATACGCTTGCATCCAATGTGGCTTGGTTTGACGGAGTAGAGTGGCGTGGCATGTACGATCAGGGCGAAATTACCCAGGGTACATCCGGTGAAGTTTTGGATATTGATTTTGGAAGCGGTGTTGTTGTGGTTGGCACATTTGGTACGGCGGGTGGTGTTAATGCCAGTAATGTGGCAAGTTGGAGTAAATTAGGCCCTATGTGGGCAAATTACAGCACAGGCACAAATAACCGTGTAAGGGCGGTTACCCCAACAAACGAGGGGATTGTTATTGGTGGTGATTTTTCTAAAGCAGGGGGCAGTGATGTAAATAATATTGCCATTTGGGATGGTACCGACTGGCAGCCGATGGGCAATGGTTCCAATGGTGTTGTGCCAAGCCTGACCCATGCCACTGGCGAGGCGATCGCTTTTGGTTGGTTCGATGACAGCCCGTACCGAAAAGTGGCGCGTTACAGAAATGGTTTGTGGGAAATACTAGGGGGTGAATCTGTCATAATTGATGCCATTAGCATGGTTACGGATGGAACAAATATCTGGGTTGGCAATCAAGGCTCAACAACACCGGGCAATACGACTGGAACACTGGCCTATTGGAATAACGAAAAATGGAATGCCGTCGGAAACGGAATAGGCGAATGGTGGTCCAACGATGCGGTAAAAGCGATGACAGAATGGGAAAATGATTTGATTGTTGCAGGCCGTTTTGGAAATGTGGGCGGAGACAGTATCACCGGTGTGGCGCGTTGGGATGGCAGCGCGTGGGACGATTTGGGCAACCCCTTTGACGGGCTTCCTTTTGTGTGGGTGGATGCCATGAAAAAATCGGGCAATAATTTATATGTGGCCGGCTGGTTTAATGATATTGCCGGGACAGGCTCGGTAAATATTGGTAAGTGGGACGGTACAACATGGTCCGGGCTTGGAGCGGGTGTTAATGGAAAAATTTATGCAGTTGAAGTTGTCGGCAATAATGTTTATGCCGGTGGCAATACCTGGCAAACATTCGATGGCAACACCCAATATTACTTTGCCCATTGGGACGGTACACAATGGCAGCCATTTGCCAATCCGCCGGGCGGGGTTGTTAATGCCATGATGGCCGATGGGAACGATCTGTATGTAGCCGGGACGTTTACATATTTAAGTGATTTTACTGCCATGAAAGCGATCGGGATTTGGGATGGCAGTACATGGAAAGATGTGGGCGGCGGTGTGACTGGTGGGAGCTTTTCCACAGTGATAAATGCAATCGTCAAAGGGAGTGACGGTATTTTTGTTGGTGGCGATTTTACCATGGCCGGCGATGTGCCTGCAAAAAATATTGCCCGTTGGGATGGTACACAATGGCATGCGTTGGGCGAAGGTATTGATGGCGAAGTATTTTCTGTTTATGCCAACGGCAGTGATGTGTATGCCGGCGGTCATTTTGTTACGGTTGAAGGCGACACGGTTTGGGGCATGGCGCGTTGGGATGGGAGCCAATGGTACCGTATCGGAAATGGCGTGCACCTTTCTTTAAATTATGGCGCGACACCAACGGTTTATTCTTTCCTTGGAACGGAATCTGCTTTATGGATTGGCGGGAATTTTTCACATGCAGGGGTAAATTACTCCCATAGTATTGCAAAGTATCAGGACTTTAGTCTGGTAACGGCATTGGGTGAAAAGAATGTTCTAAATACTCCCGATAAATTTTCATTATGGCAAAATTATCCCAACCCGTTTAACCCGAGTACAACAATTAGTTATAATCTACCTATTGCTTCAAAAGTATCACTCAAGATTTATAATACGGCCGGGCAATTAATCCGCACTTTGCAAAATTCTTTCCAGGCACCAGGGAAAAAATCGGTAACCTGGAATGGAAAAAATAATTTTGGCCAGCAGGTTCCAAGTGGTGTGTACCTCTACAAAATTGAGGCCGGAGATTATTCCAAAACACGCAAAGCAATCTTGCTGAAATAAAGGCATCTTATACTACAAGCCCGGTTTGTAATTTGGGGTTTAATGCTTTACCCAACACAAGGAGGTTTTATGTTTGATAAATTAAAAATAAAATGGATTTTTGCTTGTATAATATTTTTTTCTGCTACTTCAATTTTAGGTGCAGCCAAAGATTGGACCGGTGCAATATCTACCTCATGGTCGGATGCGACAAATTGGAACCCGGTTGGCGTGCCTGGTGCAACCGACGATGTGACTATTAAAAGTGCCGGCAACTTACCGGTATTAGATGGGGATTATGAAATACAGAGCCTTATTCTACTATCGAATACTAGCCTAGCCCTAAATGGTAATCAATTGATTGTAAATCAAAACCTGACTGTTAATAACACGGGCAGTTCCAATAAACACCTTATTTTAACCAATGCCGCGGATATCCTTATTGTAAAAGGTAATACCACAATAGGTGGTGAGAATACTTTTAGCGCGGGGGTTTTTAAATTATATGGAAACTTAACCCAACAATACCGCACAACTTCAATAAGGCCAAGTGGCACATTATTTCAATTCGATGGAACGTCAAAACAAATTGTTACTTTTATTTATCCTGATTTGAATAATTGGTCGTTTCTTAATGATGTTACAATAAATAATACTGACACGGTTCAGATAAACTCCGATATTTACATTTCTGGTCACCTTACTCTTGGTACAAATGGCCATTTGTATCAGTCATCAAGCTATGAGACCTATTACTCCGGTCAACTTCCAACGATAGGCAGTGGAACTTATTCGGTAGAGAAGAGCTATGTTTACGGGGCTTTGGTCGCCAATGAAAACCTTACAATGCCTTCCCCGGTGAACCATCTATTTATTTTTCCCGATAAATCGCTTACGCTCAATGGCTATCAGATTTCCGTGGGTGGCAATTTTCAGGTCGAAAACACAGGCAGCTCCAATAAGCACCTTATTATGAGCAATCCGTCGGATCACCTCATCGTAATGGGCAATGCGGTTTTTGGCGGGGAAAACAGTCTGGATACAGGCATGGTCGAACTAAAAGGCGATTTCACCCAACAATACCGCACCACGGCCGTTCGTCCAACCGGAACAACATTCAAGTTTAGCGGCAGCTCTGGCCAGCAAGTTAGTTTTGTATACCCGGACCTAACCAATTGGTCCTATTTTGGCGCTATGGAGATAAGTAACAGCAACGGGGTTACATTTAACAGCGATGTTTATATTAATGGCCATCTTACATTAACGAACAATGGGCTTGTAAGTCAGGGCAGTGGCTTCGAG
>JAJRVW010000084.1 GCA_024277115.1 Calditrichota bacterium | reverse complement strand
CTCTTCGTCTTTTGAATCCCGGTTCTATACGGGATAACTTTTTTTTAGGCCTTTTACTGCCTATGCTGCCTGTTTGCCTGCCAGGTAATACTGTATCTCATTTAAATCTGAATCCAACCGACGGTAAAGCCGTTCTAATTTACTTTCACTTGCCACATGGAAAGTGGATTCGTTTTCCTTTTATTTCAGGATATAATAAACGCCAAATTTATTCTTTTTCTCAACGCGTTCACGG
This sequence comes from Calditrichota bacterium, assembly GCA_024277115.1. Lineage (GTDB taxonomy): Bacteria > Calditrichota > Calditrichia > Calditrichales > J004 > JABFGF01. The sequence goes on along the minus strand of JAJRVW010000084.1, from coordinate 2,703 downwards.
CACTTTATTACGAACTCTTCTTTGCGCACCCCTTTTCTACCCACTCACAACTTAGCTGATGCTAGGCCGCAAAACCTTCTATCTCACCATTATATTTTTTGATGGCCGAAACGAACATCTTCTGGTTTATAAAACGGTGCTCCAAAATAAATTTGAAATAGTAGGATAGGTTGTTACATCTATGAAAAGAGGAAATATAACCGTTCAATACGGTGTGGTCAAAACAATCATAACTGAACCTGAGCCTGTTTAAAAACAGTTTGAAAGAACTTTCGCCGTGAGTGTTTCCTAAATACTAAACCAGTTCTTCAATTTTAGTTTTAAGCTGCTCTTTTGTAAATGGCTTGTAAATCACACCAGATATCCCGGCATCATATGCGTCCTGGGTTTCATCTTTATCTGTTTGCGTGGTGATCAATATTATTGGCAGATCTTCTTTAGAATATTTTTCCCGCAATTGAGCCGTCAATTCGATTCCTGTGATTTCCGGCATATTTAAATCGGTGATAACAACATCTGGTTTTTCATTTTTAATTTGCTCCAGTGCGGAGGCCGGAAATTCATACAATTTTGAATCGAACCCGATGGCGTGAAGATTACTTTTATACACTTTTAAGAGCATCCGTGAATCATCGACGACACTGATATTTAGCCGTTTTGAATCACCCTGGATAGCCGGGTTAATTTTTTTAGCTATATCCTCATAACCAATTTGTTTTAAAACAGCCCCAAAATGCGCTCGGATATCCGGGTGTGCTTCATGCGATAAATATTCAATTGCCAATTTTTGAAAGGTCTCATCATAAAAAAGATTTCTAAAAATACTATCAGCTTCCACATTAAGAAATGCAGCCACAATTGTTTTAGCATTTTCGTCATCATTCTTAATCAGGTTGGTAATACCAGCCTGCAATATTTTATTATTATTCTTTTCAATCGCTTTAGCTGCTGCATTACGCACGATATCATCTTTGTCGACAAGCCCATCCGATAAAATGTAGACACCTTTTAAAAGTGGCAACATTCCCAATGCTTCATAGGCCGCAAAACGGATATTTGCATTTTTCGGTTCGTTAAACAGTAACTGACGTATAGCATTTACCGCACTTTTATCTCCAATCACTGCCAAAATATTTAAAGAATGGATTATAAATTCCGGGTCGTCACACTCAAGGTTTCTAAGAATAATAGGAACAACTTTTTGTCCAATTTGAATCAATTTAGATTTTGCATAATTCCGTGTGTGTGGGTCAAGTTTTCGCATTACTTCATTTAAATGCCCTAGCGCGTGTTCATCCTGAATCTTAACAAATATGTCAATTATCCGGGTATCAATTTTTATATCACTCCCCAACCTACGCGCCAATGCTTCTACAGCATCCGGGGTGCCAATTTCGTTCAAGGCTTCTATTGCTGCATAAGTAAGTTCTTCATCAACAGAGTAAAGATATTCAGATACTGCATTGATCGCTTCAGGACTTCCAATTGCCCCGAGGGCTTCCAGTATTGACAATAATCTTTCCTTACCCGTTTCTTTATTCATCATCACGACTAGATATGGCACAGCAGCCTCAGATTGCATAACCGTTGCTAAATCGACAACATCAATTTTATTGCATATTTGTGGATTTTTAAAAAGATATATTAGGTTATCAGGTTTCTGTATTAACATATCTTGCAATGTTAAAATTATTTCATCATCGTCAATTTGTAGTGTGGCAACTATTTCCAACAGATGGATTAGATAACTTACGGTAAAACTATTATTGACCTTGCTTAACTCGAATAACATCTTCTCCTGGACAGACCGATCCATATCTGCAATAAATGAAATTATAATATCAGCTTTAATCTTGTCTTTCTTCTTGATATTATCTACAATTTCCTCGATATAGTCTTGGGCATCAATTGCAACATCCACAGCAGTTCCTTTATTTTTAGATCAATATAGTTCAGAGTTTATTTCAGTACATAAAAAACGGAATTCATATATTGCTTGCGTTCATAAATATCTGTTATACCAAACAATGATTCCGTAGAGCCGATAATCAAAATACCATTGGGGTTTAATTGTTTTGCCAATCTTTCAAAAACATCTTTTTTGTCTTCCTGAGAAAAGTATATTGCTACATTTCGGCAAAGGATAATATCAAATTTGCCAACATGATTAAAGGGCTCTAACAAGTTTAGTTTTTTAAAATTTGCAAGAATCCTTATTTCGTCAGCGATACGGCTGTGCGTACCATTATGTACAAAATATTTTTGAGAATGGGCCGCATTTAACCCTCTTGATATTTCTGTTTTATTGTATTTACCATAACTCGCTTGTGCAACCGCGGCATCAGATATATCTGTTCCTGTTAAAGTAACACGCCAGGTAGAGAGCTCTTCAGCTAACAGGTCATTTAGAACCATCGCGATGCTATACACTTCTGGTCCCGTCGAACATGCCGCACTCCAAATCCTGATTGAAGGTGGCATACCATTCAAAGACTCCATCACCCTGTCGATATGGTCTGGGATTAGTTTATGCTTCAATAGCTCGAATGGTGATGTATCCCTAAAAAAAAGGTTTCGTTGGTAGAGATGGCATCAATAATTTTTGTGGGTATCTTTTTTGAAATATCACTTTTGGCTTTAAAATAAAGTTCACTATAATTTCTACATTGTAACTCTTCTGCCAACGGCCCTAAACGGCTCTCG
>JAJRVW010000083.1 GCA_024277115.1 Calditrichota bacterium | reverse complement strand
CGTAGCAAAATTCCATGGCAAAGATATGCTTTTTGTATGTGGCGGAATCGGGCTTGCCCCTTTAAAATCTTTAATTGATTATACCGTTGCCAAAAAAAATGATTTTGGCCGGATTATTATTTTGTATGGTACAAAATCGCCGTCAGAAATATTATTTCCCCAGGAGATAAAATCCTGGGAGGAAGACAAAGATGTTGAGTTTTCTATGAGTGTTGACCGGGGCGATGCAAACTGGAAAGGCAATGTGGGCGTGATTACAACTTTGATCCCACCATTAAAACTGGATGTGGAAAATACAATTGCCACAGTGGTCGGCCCGCCAATTATGTACAAATTTGTGTTGATGTCCCTAAAAGGAAAACGTATCCCGGATGAAAATATTTATCTTTCACTGGAACGGAGAATGAAGTGCGGTGTAGGGAAATGTGGCCATTGCCAGATTAATGACACCTATGTATGTCAGGATGGGCCTGTGTATCATTATCCCCGCGCAAAAGAATTGGAGGAAGCCGTATGAGCAAGCCAAAAGTTGCATTTTTTGATTTTACAAGTTGTGAAGGCTGTCAGTTAAATAAACTGAACCTGGAAAACGATCTTTTGGCATTGTTGGAACTTGTGGATATAGTTGAGTTTCGTGAGGCCATGGACGATAAAGCCGATTATTATGACATCGCCTTTATAGAAGGCAGTATCAGCACACCATCATGTATTGAGCGGATTCATAAAATCCGCAGGAAGGCCAAAATACTGGTTGCCTTGGGTGCCTGCGCCGTTCAGGGCGGGGTAAACGGTATGAAAAACCTGCACCCGGCCGATTGGGTGAAGGAAGAAGTTTATGGCGAGGACAAATATTTATTTCCTTCGATGCCAGTGCAACCCGTTGGGGCAGTTGTAAAGGTGGATTATGAAATCCGGGGTTGCCCGATGAGTACGCCGGAGTTTTTGCATGTATTAAAATCGTTGATATTAGGCCGTAAACCTGAAATTTTTGACCATGCAGTTTGTGTGGAATGCAAGCTAAAAGAAAATGAATGTGTCCTCGATAAAGGGATGTTTTGCCTTGGTCCGGTAACCCGCGCCGGTTGTGATGCCATCTGCCCAACTTTTGGACAATATTGTACAGGGTGCCGTGGGGTGATTTCCAATGTAAATGAAAAGGGTGCAATCAATATGCTGAAACAACATGGATTTTCAACAAAAGAGGCCTTAAAAAAAATGCAAATGTTCAACGCGTTAGAGATTGAAAACTAAATAGGATAGATGTCATTCTGAACGCCGCGTAGTAGAGAGAAGAATCCCATTAATTGGGGGATGCTTCTCCGCCATCCGGACGACAGACTGTGCCTCAGCATGACAGTATAAGTATATAACAAAACTAAACGGTGAGATTATGAAAAGAGATTTAAATATAAAAGTAAAACACCTTACCCGTGTGGAAGGCCATGGCAATATTGTTGTGGATATGAAAAATGGCGTTCTCCAAAAAGCACAATTGGATATAGTGGAAGCGCCCCGTTTTTTTGAAGCAATGCTCAAAGGACGTAATTTTCATGAGGTGGCCATAATTACTTCGCGAATTTGCGGGATTTGTTCATTGGGGCATCAGATGTCCTCATTAAAAGCAACCGAAGATGCGCTCGGGCTGGAGGTTTCGCGCCAGACTGAATTGCTGCGCCGGATTTTAGTAGATGGGGCGACCTTCCAGAGTAACACTTTACACTCTTTGTTTTTGGCCGCGCCGGATTTTCTGAATGTGGGCTCGGTATTTCCTTTGATAAACACACACAAAGATGTTGTTCTTGCCGCGCTTAGGCTAAAACGTTTGGCCAACGATATTGGCGATCTGATCAGTGGCCGGGCTATTCATCCAATCAGTTGCGTGCCTGGTGGATTTACCTCTTTCCCAACGGAAGCTGCGTTAAAAGCCCTTAGGGATAAAATGGCCACAGAGGGATTAAAAGATGCAACATTTATTGTGGATGTGATTGCGTCACTTGCCGATAAAATTCCGGTATTTGAGCGGGAAACAGAATACATTAGTGTCAAAAGTGATCAGGAATATGGTTTTTACGATGGCCTGATTTTTTCTTCGGACTCTGGGAGCTATGAGCGTGATAAGTACCTGGATGTGACAAACGAATTTGTTGTGGAACATTCTTCCGGTAAACATGCCCGGTTTAACCGTAGTTCTTATATGGTAGGTGCGCTTGCCCGGTTTAATAATAGTTACGATCAGCTTAGGCCGCTTGGAAAAGATGTTGCGGCAAAACTTGGCCTTTCGGTGCCTAATTATAATCCGTACATGAACACGATTGCACAGGTTGTGGAAGTGGCCAACTGTATTGACAACACAATCGAGTTGATTGACACTGTTTTGGCCGAAGGATTAAAAAATGAAAAGCCCAATCAGGAGCCAACAAAATATGGCCGGGGCTATGGCATTACCGAGGTGCCGCGCGGTATTTTATTTCATGACTATACATACAACCGGCAGGGTAATATCGAAAAAGCCAATTGTATAATCCCGACCGGGCAAAACCTGGCCAATATCGATGAAGACATGAAAAAGCTTGTCCCGGAAATTATTGAAGAGGGCAAGGAGAAAATCACCCATAAATTGGAAATGCTGGTACGCGCTTATGATCCGTGTATTTCCTGCTCGGTACACATGCTGGATGTGGAGTTTGTTGAATAAAACTATGTTAAAAGTAATTGGAATTGGTAATGCCTTGCGTGGCGATGATGCCATCGGGCCATTGATAATTGAAGAGCTTGAAAAAGTACAACCGGGCCCACAGGCAAAACTGATCGATGCCGGTGCGGATGCTTTTACTGTTTTGGAGCATCTTATGGAAAATGACCCGATTTTAATTATTGATTGCGCTAAAATGGGTTTGCAGGCCGGTGAAGTAAAGATGTTTAAAGTAGATGAAGCGACAATTGGCTCCGTTGCAAAAATCGTATCGCTGCATGGTTTCGGTTTTGGCGATGTATACAAAATGGCAAAGGGAATGGGCGAAGTGGCACCTTGTAAAATAATCGGTATAGAGCCCAAGACCATTGCATTTGATAAGGGTTTATCGGACGAAGTAAAAAAAAGTATTCCTGATATTTTGAATTTGATAAAGGAGGAGGCACAGAATTATGCCGAAGAAAATTTTAATAATTGATGATGATATCGATTTAGTGGAAGCCATGCGCATGACACTCGAGGGCGCTGGTTTTGAAGTGATTGACGCGCAGGAAGGCGAAAAGGGGATCGCTAAAATAGAAAGTGAAAACCCTGACCTGGTTATTTTAGATGTTATGATGGGCACGCAGGATGAGGGGTTTCACGTTGCTTATCAAATAAAAAATACAGAAAGTATGGCCGATCTGCCTATTATTATGCTTTCCGCAGTAGGGCAGGAAACCGGTTTTTCTTTTGATAAGGAGAAGGATGAAGATTTTCTCCCTGTTAATGAGTTTATCGAAAAACCTGTAAACCCGGCAGTCTTGATTGAAGTGGTTAAAAGTAATTTAGGCTTTTAGGCGTGATTTGATATTAAATTAGAAGGAATGCTGTGGAACTACATCACATTCTTGCGGATCGTTTTCCGTTTCTGAGTATCGGTATTTTACAATCACGTTTGTCTTGGTCTATTCGATTACGGTGGTTGGCGATAATTGGTTTTTTCCTGGCTACGCTTGTAACCAAATACTTCTTTGATTTATCCTTACCGTTTCATTTAATCTGGCAAGCCCTACTTCTCCTCACCGTTGTAAACCTGGGTTATTTATTTATCCTCAAAGTTTTTAAGGAATTCACTTTTTTCTATGAAATACTGTTTCTAACCCTCCATATAATTATCGATTTGATTGTTCTTACGGTGCTAATCCATCTCTCTGGTGGAATCGAAAACCCTGTTTATCTTTTCTATATCTTTCATATCGTTTTGAGCAGTATTGTTCTGCCACGCTGGTACCCATATATAATAGCAACTTTTGTGATCGCTCTGTTTTCCAGCCTTGTTTATAGTGAATATTCAGCTTTTATTCCGCATTATTGTGTATTCCAAACTAATGCCCATGAGAACATTGCCCTTACCAGTTTGATTTTATCCATCTTTGCCGTAACTATTTATATAACTACCTATATTTGTACTAATTTTATGAAAATATTTCGACAGAGCAAACGTGAAATAGATGTTTTAAACAGGAAGCTGGTAAAAGCAGATCAGCAAAAGACGCAGTTTTTTCAATATACTTCCCATGAATTAAAATCTCCGATAATTGCCATAAAGTCTTCTTTAGACGGTGTAATCGCCAACTATGGCGATAAAATAGAAGAGCGTCCGTTAAACGTTCTTAAAAGGGCTTCCGCACGGTCGACCCAGATGTTGGATATTATTAAAGAGTTGCTGGATTTATCGCGAAACAGGACATTGAAGCCACAGGTTTATAAGGAAAAGATTGAAATTAATAAAATTCTTAAAGCTGTCATTGAAAATGAGAAAAGTGTGGCTTCCTCGAGAAATATACAAATACATGCAGAAATTGATGCGCAAGAACCATCTCTTATTGGGCAGGTGAGTGATTTTGAAAAGATATTTTCCAACTTGATCGGCAATGCCGTCCGCTATAATAAAGAAAATGGCCAGGTTACCATAAAATCAAAAGTAAATAATAAAATAGCAGTCATCGAGATTACGGACAGTGGAATCGGTATACCGGAAAAAGATTTGGAAAACATTTTTGCTGAGTTTTACAGATCAGAAAATGCTAAAAAAATTGTCAATTTTGGCACGGGTCTTGGTTTGAGCCTTGTAAAACAAATTATTGAGAATTATGGCGGTTCAATTGAGGTTTTATCTAAATTGGACGAAGGGACGATATTTAAAATTTACTTGCCTCTAGACGGAAACGAAAAATGCAAATTGGCGGACTTCTTGAAAATACCGGGCTCACTTTGTACCGTGTGGCCACATTAAAAGATGAGCCGGGTGCCGCAGGTTCGATCTTAAAATTTTATGCACAACGGAACATTAATCTCGAGTACATAACCGAATCCAGCACCATGGACGGCTCGGCGGTGATTGCCGTGTGCATTAAAGATGAATTTGTGGAAGAGGTTGAACGGTTTATGGCAGAAAATAAAACAGCCATAGAAACCTTAAAAATTGTAAAGGTTGAAGAGGTGAGCACCCTTTCGATTTATGGGCCGCATTTTAGGGAAAAAAATTCCATTGCCGCCCGGTATTGTACATTACTTGGCGCGGCAGGCGTAAATATCCTCGGTATTTCCAGCAGTATTTCCAGCGTGTGTTGTATTATCAAAACCAATCAGATCGATCTGGCAAAAGCGGCAATCCTAAAGCGTTTTGAATTGCCATAGCTTTTTTACAACCGTATATCATCATATACAGTAAGCACACCACTGTACTTACAATGTCAATATCGGTCAGTTATATTGATAGAAAGCCTTCTTATGAGGTTCTTGACTTTTTGCCTTTTGTTTCCAATCTTATGTTTACTTATCGGAAGATAATATTTCTAATTTGTTGGGACAAACTAACTCAAATTTCTGCTTAATCGTTTTTATATCCCTGGTCATCTAAATGCCACTTATAAAAAGATGTGCTGAGGATTCCATTGTTTTTGTAAACCATTGTTTTCTTGAACCTGATTATATTGTTTTGCGAGGTAAGTGGTTTTATAGACCAGACTCATTAATATAAAATTATGGGTGATCGTAAATGAATCCAGAAAAGCTTGCCACATTAATTACACAAAATATGCGGATGTTGGAACTCATTTCGCTTATTGACAAGATATCTCACTCGGATAGTTCGGTATTGCTAATTGGCGAGACGGGCGTTGGTAAAGAAGTTTTTGCTGATTATGTTCATCGCACCAGTTTACGAAAGCACAAACCGTTTGTAAAAGTGGGCCTTTCCGCTTTACCATCAGAACTGTTGGAGAGTGAGCTTTTTGGCCATGAAAAAGGTTCTTTCACATCGGCACATTCTGAAAAACAAGGATTGTTTGAAATTGCCAATGGTGGTAGTATTTTTCTTGATGATATTGACGACGTACCAATTGCAATCCAGACAAAGCTTTTACGGGTGTTGGAATCGGGAGAGTTAATGCGCGTAGGTGGCACTAAATTTATCCCGGTAGATGTAAGGTTGATTACGGCTACCAAGATAGATTTAAAGTTATTGATTAAAATGGATAAGTTCCGGTCAGACTTATATTACCGGATAAATGTTGTTCCGCTAACCATCCCGCCATTAAGGGAAAGAAGAGACGATATACCTCTTTTGTTTAAACATTTTTTAGCCCACTATGCCGGTGAAAAACAATTATCCCTTTCTGATAAAGTAAGCAAAGCCTTAAGTTTTTATAATTGGCCCGGAAATGTACGGGAACTCCGCAATGTTGCGCAACGCCTCGCTTTATTTGGGGAATCAGAAATCAAGTTAAGCGAATTGCCTGTGGAGTTCCAACAAACAGATGGACTGGATGTATTGTTAAAAGCCTGTGACAATTGTTTTATAGAAAACTCAATGAGTTTTGACCAGGTTGTTGATTGTTTACAAATAAATATACTTAAGCAGGCTTTGCAAGAGCATGGCCGCAACCAGTCGCAAGCCGCCCGTTCCCTTAAAATGAGCCTGTCTACTTTTAGGGACAAGCTCAAAAAGTATAATATATTAAACCCGGCCCTACCTGCTGTTTATGCGGAAATCCGAAGATGATTATGCGGAAATCCGTTACTCCTCGCCCTTTTTTATATAAATAGCGCCTGTCAATAGAGTAGAAAAAACAGTATGAAGCCCATTTTCCTAATTAAACATGAATATGCTATAAATCAGGACACCTTTCTCAAAGCCTGTCATTCCTGTTTATAATCCTCAATGCTTCTTGTCGGGATGTGTTTTAAGCAGTTGTAAATCCTCGATTCATCGGGGGAGTTTAAAATTGGATTTTTATGGGTCCTGATAAAATATCTGGGAATGATACTCAAAGGACTTAAGGATAGAGACTAACTACCCACACTTCAGCCTTCATTTAATGGCATGCTAATTGCCCATATATTTTCATCACTTTATACCCCCTTGAAATCTATGAAAACAAAAGTAATTGCCCAAAAAGCAATCTTTTCAGGGAATGTTGTGGAGATTTATACTGATGGAAGCAAACACTCCGCAAAGATTTTGATTAAACCGGCCTATATAAAAGTACCAATGAGCAACATTGAAGACATACGGCTTGGCGAACAGCTTGATGTAACATGCGAGTATAAAGTTTTTCAGGTCAAGTCTTATTTTGGTAAACCAAATGATAAAATTTAAGCTTTAGACAATTCACGATATTTGTTAGCAAGGCTAAAAACTTTGGACTTTTAACTTCAAAATAAGGGGAGGTCTCATGCCAAAAGAAATGCCCACTATGCGCGAAGCGATAGAAAGCAAAGGCTATTCACGCAGGGATTTTTTAAAATATTGTTCAGCTGCTGCGGCAATCTTAGGAATAGAAGCAGCCGGGCTTCCATCCATTGTGCGGGCTTTTGAGACAAAGCCGCGCCCACCGGTAATCTGGTTGCATTTTCAGGAATGTACCTGTTGCAGCGAGTCGTTTATCCGCTCAACCCACCCGATAGTTGCCGATGTGATTTTCGATTACTTATCGCTGGATTATACAGAAACACTAATGGCGGCTGCCGGGCACCAGGCAGAAAAAAGTTATCAGGACACAATAAAAAACTATGCGGGCCAATATATTTTACTTGTAGAGGGATCGATACCTGCCGGTAATGATGGCGTTTTTTGTATGATAGGCGGACGTTCCGCCGAACAAATCATACAGGAAGCGGCAAAAGACGCGGCAGCCGTTATTGCCTGGGGAAGTTGTGCGTCAAATGGCTGTGTACAGAATGCCAATCCAAATCCGACAAATGCGACGCCTATCCATAAAATAATTAATAAACCGGTGATAAATGTTCCGGGCTGTCCGCCCATCGCGGATGTAATGACAGGGGTCATAACCCATCTTCTTGTGTATGGAGGCTCGCCCGAGCTGGATAGCCAGGGACGCCCAAAAGAATTTTATTCTCGCCGTGTGCACGATACATGCTATCGCCGTCCTTATTATGACGCCGGTATGTTTGTGGAATCCTTTGATGATGAAAATGCCAGGAAAGGCTATTGCTTGTATAAAGTAGGTTGCCGTGGACCTGTAACATATAATGCTTGTTCTGTTACAAAATGGAATGGTGGGGTTAGTTATCCAATCCAGTCTGGCCATGGCTGTATTGGTTGCAGTGAAAACGGATTTTGGGACAATGGTCCTTTCTACCAACATTTGGCTTCCTTTCCGGGTTTTGGAATTGAATCCACGGCTGATACTATTGGTACAGCAGTAGGAGTTGCAGCCACCGCCGGGGTTGCGGCCCACGCAATTGTTGCAAATATACGAAAACGTAAATTAGTGAAAGAACTTAAAGATGAATCTGTAGAAATAAACGATGAAGACAAAGGAGGGAACAGCTGATGGCAACCAAGAGAATAGTAGTTGATCCCGTAACGAGAATCGAAGGGCACCTTAGGGTAGAGGCCGTTGTAGAAAACGGAATTATAACGGACGCATTTAGCTCCGGCACTATGGTGCGCGGCCTTGAAATTATATTAAAAGGGCGCGATCCCCGTGACGCCTGGGCTTTTACACAACGCGCTTGTGGCGTTTGTACGACCGTCCATGCCTTGGCTAGTGTGCGTACCGTAGAAGATGCTGTCGGTATCAGTGTCCCTAAAAATGCAGAATTAATTCGTAATATTATGGAAGCGGCCCTGTATGTTCAGGACCATGTGGTTCATTTTTATCATTTGCATGCACTGGATTGGGTTGATGTAGTTAGCGCCCTTTCGGCCGACCCTAAAGAAACATCAAGAATTGCCCAGTCTATTTCGCATTGGCCAAAATCATCGGTAGGTTATTTTAAGGATGTTGCTACGCGTTTAAAAACGTTTGTTGAAAGCGGGCAGCTCGGTATTTTTGCCAATGGGTATTGGGGGCACAAGGCAATGAAATTACCTCCGGAGATAAACTTACTAGCAGTGGCCCACTATCTGGAAGCCCTGGAATGGCAAAAAGAGATTGTAAAAATACATGCCATCTTTGGAGGAAAAAACCCGCATCCAAATTATCTTGTTGGCGGTGTTCCCTGTTCAATTAATTTAAATGAAGTGAATGCCATCAACTCTGAACGGTTAAACCATGTTAGTAAGCTAATTACAGATGCCATGCAATTTGTAAACCAGGTTTATATACCCGATTTGATGGCCATTGCACCTTATTATAAAGATTGGGGCGCTATTGGCGGCGGCATGGAGAACTTTTTATGTTACGGTGATTTTCCCACTCATGGGTATAATCAGACCGATTCTTTTAAATTCCCGAGGGGAATAATTCTTGGACAAAACTTGAATGAAGTTGTTGAAGTCGATGCGCGTGATCCACAGCAAATAAAAGAATATATCAAACATTCCTGGTATAAATATGGCGCCGGGGATGAAGCCGGTCTGCATCCATGGGAAGGTGAAACAGAATTTAATTTTACCGGGCCCAAGCCACCATTTGATCAACTTGATGTCCAGAATAAATACTCCTGGATAAAGACGCCACGTTGGAAAGACAAAGCCATGGAGGTAGGGCCGCTTTCCCGTATGCTTGTAGCTTATGCCGCCGGGGTAACCGAAGTACAGGATATTGTCAATGATACACTGGCCCGTTTAAATGTACCGGTTGGCGCTTTGTTTTCAACACTTGGCCGTACAGCGGCAAGAGGGTTGGAAACAAAATTAATCGTAGGTTGGCTAAAAGGGTTCTTTGATGATTTGGTAACCAATGTAAAAGCTGGCGATACAACAACTTTTACTAAGGAAAAATGGGAACCGTCTTCATGGCCGCAATCATGTGAAGGCGTAGGCATGACCGAAGCGCCCCGCGGTGCACTTGCCCATTTTATTAAAATTAATTCCGGTAAAATCGAGAATTATCAGCTTGTAGTCCCAACCACCTGGAATGCTTCACCACGCGATCCAAGCGGACAGAAATCCGCTTATGAAACAGCATTGATCGGGACGCCCATTGCGGATAAGGATATGCCACTGGAGATATTGCGCACTATCCATTCGTTCGATCCGTGCCTGGCATGTTCTGTTCATTTATATGATCCGGACGGTAAACACATCCATGATATAAAAGTTGTTTAACGGAGGCGGCAATGGAACAAACACAAAAAGCAATATATAGACGTATCTATGTATGGGAATTTCCGGTACGCCTTTATCATTGGATTAATGGGTTTACTATCCTTTTTTTGATTATTACCGGGTTTCTGATTGGAAACCCATTACAACTTTTTTATGCAAATGAAGCCTATCAGCAATATTGGTTTGGAACTGTACGTTTTATTCATTTTGTTTCAGCCTTTATTTTCTTTTTCAATTTTCTGGTAAGGATATATTGGGGTTTTGTAGGTAATCAGTTTGCCCGATGGACAAATTTTATTCCACTAAAAAAAGCACGGTGGAAAGAAATTGTAAATGTCCTGAAAGTAGATGTTCTTCAAGTTGATCCCTCAATGCGTATAGAAATTGGGCACAATGCTTTGGCAGGCTTTATATATTTTTTTTCATTTCTTGCTTTCGCCTTTCAATCTGTAACCGGTTTTGCTTTATACGCGGCAAATAGCCAGTCCTTTCTACCTAAACTTTTTACATGGGTTATTCCGTTGATGGGAGGAGATTTCGCTGTTAGGCAATGGCACCATATTTTTATGTGGGTTTTTATTATTTTTATTATAATCCATATATATTTGGTATTTTATCACGATTATATTGAAGGTAGGGGAACAACATCTTCGATGGTTGGTGGTTGGAAGTTTGAAAAAGATGAAAATATAAATAACGATGAATAATTAATTGAAGAGTAACCTTCGAGGTTGCTTTTATTAAATCCCGAAGGTTATATGCAAAACACAAAAATCAACACAACCCTTATCCTTGGGATTGGAAATACCTTACTTGCCGATGAAGGCGTTGGTGTACATGTCGCAAATTATTTAAATCAAAAAAAACTCCCGGACTTTGTTGAAGTTGTTGATGGTGGTACCGGGAGTTTTGTATTATTGGGCATAATGCAAAACGCAGATCGGGTTATTCTTATTGATGCAACGATTGATGGAGAAAAGCCCGGTACAATTAAACGGTTGACCCCCAAATTTTCAAAAGATTATCCTAAAACTTTAACCGCTCACGATATTGGCCTTAAGGATTTACTGGATGCTTTTTATTTGCTTGATACTGTCCCCAAAGTAATTCTTTATGCCATAAGTATAGCGCCGCTTGCCGAAGGTTTATCCTTAGAGCTTTCTTCTGAGGTTGAATCCGCCATTCCTGAAATCGTAGATCAAATCCTAAAAGAAATAGAATAAGAAATACAATATTTTAATTTAATATGTCATAATTTCCTTTTGATAATTATTTGAATTTATTATATTTACAAAAGTCTAAAATATGGAATTTCGATGCATGAACTTTCGATAGCAAACTCAATTATAAACATCGTCCTTGATGAAATAAAGACAAAAAACCTTGGTGAAGTAAAGGCCATTGGTTTAAAAATTGGCGCTATAAGCGGCATCTTTCCTGACGCGTTAGAATTTGGTTTTGATGCTATTAAATTGGAAACAGTCCTCTGTAAAACAAAATTGGAGATTGAGGTAATTCCCATTGCTGGCAAATGCATTAATTGCTCAAAATCTTTTGAAGTCCGGGAGTTGGTTTTTAGTTGTCCGCACTGTCAATCAACCTCCATTAAAATGGAGCAGGGCGAGGAGTTAGACATAACATATATGGAAATTGCCGAAGAGCTGGAGGTGGAAGATGGGTAATGAGACATTTGTCTTAATAAGCACCGCCGCCTCGATCGCCTTTTTTCATACACTTTTAGGCCCGGATCATTATCTCCCTTTTGTGATGATGGCGCGGGCACGAAAATGGACGATTTTTAAAACAACTTGGGTAACCCTGGTTTGCGGCCTGGGGCATGTGCTTAGTTCCGTTTTCCTTGGGGTGGTTGGGATTACTTTTGCTGTTGCCGTTTTTAAACTGGAATCGATTGAATCGATACGTGGTGATTTTGCGGCATGGGCATTGATCGTTTTCGGTTTAAGCTATTTTGTATGGGGGATGCATAAAATCTACCGTGGCAAAGCCGGGCACAGTCATCTTTTTGGGGCGCATAAACACCACTATCACGATCACGACCATTCAGGTTCGGCAGATGAATCCCACGAAAAAAATGAAACAACGCCCTGGTTGCTATTTGTGATTTTTGTGCTTGGTCCGTGTGAGCCGTTGATCCCGCTTTTAATGTACCCGGCAGCGCGAAATAGTACCATGGACGTTATTTATGTTGCCGTTGTTTTTGGCGTGATTACCATAGTCACAATGTTGGGTGTTGTTTTAGCTTCCGTTTGGGGCATATCAAAAATAGATTTTGGCAGAATGGAAAAATATGTCCATCCTGTTTCAGGGTTGGCAATTTTTCTCTCGGGGCTGGCCATTGTTTTTTTAGGATTGTAAAGTGGTCTATAATCCCGAAATCCACAAACGTAAATCAATCCGCTTAAAAGAATACGATTATGGTAAACCGGGGTTATATTTTGTAACGATTTGCAGCTATAAACGTGAATTATTATTTACTGATATTAATAATGGTGAAATTATATTGGCCGAATGGTTCAAAACACCTAACAAAAAGCCCAATATCCGATTGGATGAATTTGTGGTAATGCCAAATCATGTACATGGGATAATTCAGATTGTGGAATATGGGAACGCAGGGGCGTATTGCAATACGCCCCTGCGTTCTATTGATGCTGATCCATCGGGGAACCTAAAACGTCGCCCGGATTAAAATCACCCTTAAAACATTAGGGACGATTGTCCGTGGATTTAAAACGGCGGTTACCAAGCAAATAAATGAAAACTGTAATTTGCCGGGTATTCCCGTTTGGCAAAGAAATTTTCATGAACGGATCATCCGTAATGAAGAAGAATTTTACTGTATTAAAACATATATCCGCCATAATCCTTTAAAATGGGCGGATGACATGTATTATCAATAAAGGAATCTAAAATATGACAACCACAATCAAACTCGAGAAAAAAGTACTGTCGGAAAATGATAAGCTGGCAGCTGAAATACGGGACGAATTAACTAAAAATAAAGTCGCCGCACTAAATTTTGTAAGCTCGCCGGGATCGGGAAAAACCAGCCTGCTGGAAAAAACCCTGCAAGCCCTAAGGAGTGAAATGAAAATTGGCATGGTTGCCGGCGATGTACAAACTGAGAATGATGCCAAGCGTCTCATCAGCGCCGGTGGTGAAAAAATTAAACCGATCGTAACCGGTGGCTCGTGCCATTTGGATGCAAAAATGGTCAGCAAGGTTTTGCCGGAAATTGACAGCTCGGATTTGGATTTATTCATCATCGAAAATGTAGGCAATTTGGTATGCCCATCCAGCTATGATTTGGGCGAAGACATGAAAGTAGTGCTGATCAGCGTTACCGAAGGCGATGACAAGCCGCTCAAATATCCATCCATGTTCCGCCGCTCCTCGGTTATGGTGATCAATAAAATTGATATGTTGGAATTATGTGACTTTAGCCTGGAAACCGTAAAGAAAAACGCGCTGCAAATTAATGGCGACCTGAAAATATTTGAACTTTCCTGCCGGACGGGAGAAGGCCTCGAAGAATGGTATGATTGGCTGAAAGAGCTGGTGAAAGGAAAGCGTGAGGCGTAGTGCGTACATAGTTTGTCATGCTGCGGGACGAAGCATCCCAACTGTGGAAGCCAGGAGGTAATCTTTCTTTAATATCACGGATTTTTGTTACTGAGGCACATAGCTTCCAAATTGTATTTTTGGAGACTGAGAGGGTGAGAATATTAATTGGACACGAACAAAATAATCCGACAAAAAATCCACATTAACGGCATTGTGCAAGGGGTCGGTTTTCGGCCCTTTATTTACCGCATCGCCAATCAGTGCCATCTTACCGGATTTGTAAACAATAATAGCGAAGGTGTATTAATTGAAGCGCAAGGATTGCCACAATCCTTAAAAAAACTTAATGAACTTATCGAAAAACAAGCGCCACCCCTCGCAAAAATCAATCAAATAAAATCGCACGAAATCCCCCCTAAAAATGAAACCAGTTTCCGAATTATTAAAACGGAAAACACTGCCCCGGCGAGCACATTTATCGCGCCCGATGTTTGTGTATGCGATGATTGTCTTGAAGAAATGAACGACCCGCAAGACCGCCGCTACCATTATCCTTTTATAAATTGTACCAATTGCGGGCCGCGCTATACGATTGTTGAAAGCATTCCCTACGACCGCCCCTTTACATCCATGCGTGTTTTCCCCATGTGCGCGGACTGTGAAAAGGAGTATCACAATCCCACGGACAGGCGTTTCCATGCACAGCCCAATGCCTGCCCTAAATGCGGGCCGCAACTTTTTTTGTGGGATGGCGCGGGTAAAACACCTGGTTTGGATGATCCTTTGGCCGGAGCGGTAAAGTTTTTAAAAAAGGGCAAGATTGTGGCCATCCGGGGTTTGGGAGGGTTTCATCTTGCTGTGGATGCTTTTAATGAAAATGCCGTAAAGGAGCTACGGAAAAGGAAAGGCCGCCAGGGAAAACCCTTTGCCCTGATGGCCCCGACAGTCGAATCCATAAAAAAGTATTGCCATGTGTCGCAGGGAGAAGCGCACGCGTTAAAACACCATACCCGCCCGATTGTTTTATTGCAGGCTAAGGGAACTGTCCCGGTTTTAAAGGCCATCGCGCCGGGCAATAATTTTTTGGGATTTATGCTGCCGTACGCACCGCTCCATTTTCTTTTAATGGAAAATTTTGATGCCCTGATAATGACCAGCGCTAATTTTACCGATGAGCCCATCGTTATAAAAAACGAAGAGGCCGTGGAGCGTCTGCACGAAATAGCCGATTATTTTTTGGTGCATAACCGTGAGATTGTGCAACGCTGCGATGACTCGATTATCCGGGTTGTTGATAACCGGCCTCGGTTAATCAGGCGTTCGCGGGGATTTGTTCCCGAGCCATTGTTTTTGGAAGTGACAACCGGTAAAAATATTTTGGCGGTTGGGGCGGAACTAAAAAATACAATTGCCCTCAGCCGTGCCGATGCCGTTTTTTTTAGCCCGCATATCGGTGATCTTGATAATCCGGCGGCGTACAATTTTTTTGAAGAAAGTATCACCCATTTATCGGGCATTCTTCAAATTAGCCCGGCGGTGGTCGCCTGCGATTTGCACCCGGAATATTTATCAACAAAATGGGCAAAAAAACAAGGCCTGCCCGTTGTAGAAATCCAACATCATCATGCCCACTTGGCCGCTGTAATGGCCGAGAATAAAATCAGCGCGCCAACCATCGGACTGATTTTGGATGGCACCGGCTTTGGACCTGATGGGACAATTTGGGGCGGGGAAGTTTTAATTGGCGATTTTAATGGCTTTGAACGTTTTGCCTGGCTGGAACCCGTAGCCATGCCCGGCAGCAGTGCGGCCATTAAACAACCGTGGCGGATGGCGCTGAGTTACCTTTTTAGCGCTTTTGGTGCAGAGGCTGCAAATTTAGATTTGCCCCTTATAAAAAACAGGCCCGTTCAGGAGATGGATTTAATCGAAAAAATGATTCTTAAAAATATAAACAGCCCGTTAACATCAAGTTGTGGGCGGCTTTTTGATACCGTGTCTGCCATCTTGGGCGTTTGCACAGAAGTGACCTTCGAAGCCGAGGCGGCAATCCAATTGGAAATGGCGCTTGATAAAAAGGTGACAGGTGTTTATGTTTTTGATGGAAGGAGTTCCGGGATAATTTCTGTAAAAAATATCATAAAAAATATTGTTGAAGATTTTCAAAACGGGCTGAATGTTCCTACAATTTCAGCAAAATTTCATAATACTTTGGCCATGATTTTTGCACGGGTAGCAGAAACGGCACGGGAGAAAACCGGAATTAACCGGGTTGCTCTAAGCGGCGGTGTTTACCAAAATATCTATTTTTTTAATACATTATCAGCGCTTTTAGTTAAAAACGGTTTTGATGTTCTGACCCATTCGCAGGTACCCGCCAACGATGGCGGCCTGGCTTTGGGGCAGATTGCCATTGCCAATGCGGCGCTACAAGCGTGAGGCGTGCATTGCTCATGCCGCGGAACGTAGTATCCAATTTTAAAATGAAGGGAAAAAAATATGTGCCTAGCCATACCTGGGAAATTAATCGAAATATATGAAGAGCACAGCCTTAAAATGGGCAAGCTGGATTATGCAGGAACAATCAACTCGGCTTGTTTGGAATATGTGCCGGAAATAAAAATAGGGCAATATGCGGTAATCCACGCCGGGTTTGCCATAAATATTATCGATGAGGAAGAAGCCCGGAAAACATATGAGGTTTGGGAAGAAATGATTGAGGCCGCCGAGAAAGAAGGATTGGATATTTTTGGCATGCCGCTTGAAAACGAATAGTTGATAACAAGGGTGAAGGGTGGAAAGGTAATTTGCCTAAAAACCTTGTACCCTTATACCTTTTGGAGAAAACATGAAATACCTTGATGAATACAGAAACCCGGATATTGTAAAAAAAATGTTTGAAGAAATCCATGCCATCACTACCAAGCCTTGGGTGATCATGGAAATTTGCGGCGGGCAAACTCACTCGATTATGAAAAATGGCATCGATCAGCTTTTACCGGATAAAATTGAACTGGTGCATGGCCCCGGCTGTCCGGTTTGTGTGACGCCCCTGGAGCAAATCGATAAAGCTTTGGATATTGCTTCCCGCCCTGATGTCATTTTTACCTCCTTTGGCGATATGCTGCGTGTACCGGGTTCGAGCAAAGATTTGTTTATGGTCAAATCTGAAGGCGCGGATGTGCGTATCGTTTATTCAACCCTGGATGCTGTTAAAATTGCCCGTGAAAACCCGGATAAAAAGGTCGTTTTTTTTGCCGTGGGATTTGAGACTACTGCACCCAATAATGCCATGGCCGTTTGGCAGGCACACCGGGAAGGTTTAACAAATTTTTCGATTTTAGTTTCGCATGTTTTAGTGCCACCGGCGATGGAAGCTTTACTCTCCTCGCCCCAAAACCGTGTTCAGGGTTATTTAGCAGCGGGTCATGTGTGCACGATTATGGGCTGGGAAGAGTACATCCCCATTGCGGCCAAGTATAAAGTGCCCATTACTGTGACAGGTTTTGAACCGATGGATATTGTGGAGGGGATTTTATTGACTGTCCATCAATTGGAAAAGGGGACGCATAAAGTTGAAAACCAGTATGCCCGGCTTGTAAAAAAGGAAGGGAATTTGCCTGCACGGGATTTAATAAATAAAATTTTTCAGGTTTCTGATCGTAAATGGCGTGGTATTGGGGAAATCCCATTAAGCGGTTTTAGTTTGAGACCGGAATTTGAAAACCATGATGCGGACAAGGTTTTTGATTTAGGCGAAATTAAGGTGGATGAACCGCCCGAGTGCATCAGTGGGATAATTTTGCAAGGTTTAAAAAAACCGCACGAGTGTCCGGCCTTTGGTAAAAAATGCACGCCACAAAATCCCCTGGGCGCTACAATGGTTTCTTCGGAAGGGGCCTGCGCGGCGTATTACGCGTATCACCGGTTTGAAAAAACGAAGAGTGAAGAGTGAAAAATTAGTGGATTATGAGTAAATCTATATTAAAAGAAAAAAGCTTTAGGTTTGCAGTTAGAATAGTGGAACTGTCACGATTTTTAGTTGATGAGAGTAGAGAATTTGTGCTGAGTAAACAAATCTTAAAAAGTGGTACTGCGATTGGGGCATTAATTCGGGAAGCAGAATTTGCACAAAGTAGGGCCGATTTTATTAGTAAAATGAGTATTGCATTAAAAGAAGCAAATGAAACAGATTATTGGTTGGATATTCTACAAGAATCAAAATACATAAATGAGAGTATTTATAATAGTTTAAAAAAGGATTGTGACGAAATAATATCAATGCTGGTTGCAACAGTAAAAACCTCAAAAAGAAATAAATAGTTGTTATTTTTCACTATTAATTTTTAACTCTTCACTCTCTCATCCAAGTGCTTTTTAGAAAATGAGGCTATAATGACAAATGTTATAAAACCGGAAAACATGTCCTGTCCCTTACCCATCTCAAACTATGATACGGTGCAGCTTAGCCATGGCAGTGGCGGTAAGATGATGAACGATCTGATCAGTAAACTTTTTTTGTGGGCCTTTGACAATCCCCTTTTAAATAAAAAAGACGACCAGGCCATTATTGAGATGAACGGCCAAAAAATGGCTTTCAGTACCGATTCGTTTGTGGTCGATCCGCTCTTTTTTCCCGGCGGGGATATTGGCGAGCTGGCGGTAAACGGCACGGTAAACGATGTGAGCATGAGCGGTGCCAGGCCACTTTTTTTAAGCGCCGGATTTATTATCGAAGAAGGCTTTTCCATGAAAGAATTGCAAAGGGTGGTTGAATCTATGCGCGATGCGGCCAGGCAGGCAGGTGTGATGATTGTAACCGGGGATACGAAGGTTGTCAACAAAGGCAAAGGCGATAAGCTTTTTATAAATACGGCAGGTATTGGAATTATTGAGCATGATTTTTCGATCGGTTCCTCCAATCTTCAAGCGGACGATGTATTGATCATCAATGGCACGATTGCCGATCATGGCATGGCAATTATGTCGCAAAGAGAAGGCTTGGCTTTTGAAGCGCCAATTAAAAGTGACACGGCAGCCCTGAATGGCTTAATTGAAAAAATAATTAAATCTGGTGGCCAGGATGTTCATGCCATGCGTGATGCCACCCGTGGCGGTGTGGCGGCAATCTTAAATGAATTTGCCGAAGATTCGGCCATAACAATCCGGCTAAAAGAAGGTTTGATCCCGATTAATGATCCTGTCAAAGGCGCGTGTGAAATTATGGGGCTCGATCCGTTGTATGTGGCAAACGAGGGGAAAATGGTTGTTTCTGTCGCACGCAAAAGTGCCGAAAAAGTCTTCGAGGTTATGAAGGCCGATCCATTAGGAAAAGAGAGCGCCATTATCGGGGATGTCGTTTTGGATAAACCGGGGATGGTTACCATGCAAACGCGTATCGGCGCCTGGCGTATTGTTGATATGTTGGTCGGGGAACAGTTGCCGCGTATTTGTTAAGTACATTTTATGGATTTGTAAAAAAAAAGGAGCTTATAAAGCTCCTTTTTTTTATTAAAGTTGTCACTTTGTCTTATTGACCCTGGAGGTTACTCCATTGCAACCTCCAAGGTCTTTACTTCCAATCTCGTTCCCAAACTCAGTTTGGGAAGTGACACTATTTGATCAGGATCATCTTCTTTGTCTGGTTAAAACTGTTTGTTTCAATATGATAATAGTACACGCCTGCCGAGTTATTTTGTGCACTCCAACGGAATGTGTACTTTCCTGCGCTTAACTCTTCATCTACCAAAGTGGCAATATGCTGTCCAAGCCCGTTATAAATAGTTACACGTACTTTTTCCGAATTAGGGATGCTAAACGAAATAGCTGTTGAAGGGTTAAAAGGATTTGGATAATTATTCAATAAAAGATATTCATCTGCAATGGGCTCATCTTTTAAATATTTTGAGCTTTGTGTAGAAATCGAAACAGCTTTATGGAAAGTCCTCCGTCCGGCATAGTCAAGATCGGCTAATTTGTATTGATAGGAGTTTCCGATAATAATATCATCGTCAATAAATTGATAAGTATGCTGGATAGACGAATTTCCGGCACCTTTTAACTTAGGATTACTTTCATAATCTGCAATCATTTCAAATTCGCCATCTTCTTCGGCTTTATAAATTTCAAATCCAAGGTTCCGTGTTTCGCTTTAGGTAACCCAGTTCAATTTTACGCTATTATTTACAAGCGCAACATTAAAACTGGAAAGCTGAACAGGAAGGGAGTTATCAGAATAATTTGCGCCGCTTAAAATTAATGAAAATGCCTGTGATCCGTTTGTGAGTGTATTTTTATGGTTTACAGTGATTGTGTAGGTTCCGGCAACCGGGCTTGCAATATACACCTGTTCCACATTGTCCCGGAAATTATCACCTGTTGTTGCCGGGTTGGCCGGGTTGGCCGGATCTAAAATCCAGGGCGTATAAGTTGTGCTGTTTCCCGTTACACGCAAATCGAGGTCATTAATAAGCATAAGATCAGGAGGGTCTACTTGTGTAACAGGTGAGACAGGTGTTCCGGGAACGTCCGTCCAAACGATGGTAACACGTAATGCCTGTGAGCCATCGGATGTGACCTGAAATGAATAGCTGTTACCATCATTAAGTGTTCTTTCCTGAACAGAATGTGTGTTTTGATTTACAAAAACAGAAGAGAGCAGGGCGGCAGCACTCTGGATATTTACTACACCCCAGCCAAATTGATAATCTGGACCAGTGTTACCCGCTTCATCGGCGGTATGGATAACAAGCGCTTTTAATGTTGCGGCACGCATATTTGAGCCACTACTAAGGTTTTGGTAATGTTGGGCCAATAACCCCAGGGAACCGGTAACATTGGGCGTTGCCATAGAAGTACCGCTAAGCGTCGCATAATTTGTATTGCCGGCATCGCTGCTGGAGTAAAGGCTTACACCATTTCCAACTACATCCGGTTTAATGCGCCCATCATCCGCCGGGCGCCAACTGCTAAAACTGGACATTACTGCATCAGAGGTTTGTGTCCAGCCATTTGGAATATCTTCAATGGCACCTACGGTTAAAATATTTTTTGCAACCTTTACCGGGCCGCAGGTATCGTAACCACCGTCAACGTCACCATCTTGCGGTGGGGATGGGCCGGCAAAAGGTAGATCGCCCCGGTCATTTCCGGAGGATTTACAGATAAGATAATACGGGGCATCGTAAGCTATCTGATCATGCTCTTGAGTATCAGCAGTATAATAGCCAAATTTCCAATCTTCGTTCGGGTCGATATTGGTATCACCTGCCCAAGACAATCCGAAATTATAATACCCTGTCGTAAATCCATAAGAGTGGTTTGAGACGATTAGGGAAGCTGCTGCGCCGGCCATTTCTGATGTATCGTTGTTATAGTCCCAAGCTCGTAAAGTTGCTGCCTCGGCCATGCCCTGTGCAAGAGGGTCAACGCCGGTTGCCATCATTGTTCCGGCAACATGCGTACTGTGTTCGCTTGTCCCGGAGGGTGTATCTTCCTGGGTAACACGCCCTGTAAGCTCCTGATGTGTACTTAGCACCGAGCCACCATCCCACTCAGCTAAAACAATTCCTGTTCCGTCAAGGTTTAGTCCTGCAGCCCCGCCGGTCCATACTTCATCGGTAGAAATTGTTTGGGCTGCGGTGGCATTATCTGTCTGGAGGTAAAGCGGAATCCCGTTCTCTATCCTTTGTAATTCAATTACGGTACCATCTTCAAGTACCTGGCGCATAGGTATACCATTTTCTGCAGCCCATTTTTCTGCTATGGCCCGTTGTTTTAAAAAACGTTGATGATATTTTTCCTGAAGTTTTTTCAGGTTTTCGTTATTGGTGAATTCCTGGGCGCTAAGAATGCCAGCCAATATTAGAAATAAAATTAGTATTAATTTTTGTATCATACTCTCCTCCAAATATTTTAAAAGACCCCGGTTAAAACCAGGGCCGTATTAAAGTGTTGAAACTATTTTGATAGTCTCAACGATTTGCCTCCAAGAATACTTTGTGCAAAATGTCCATTGCAACTTCGTTCCCAAACTCAGCTTGGGAACCGGTATTATTTCATTAAAACCATTTTATTTGCATGTGAAAACTCAGGTGAAGCCACCGTGTATATATACATTCCTGATGGCACAGCATTGCCAAGCTGATTTTGACCATTCCACTGGAAAGTGTACACGCCGGAGGAAATCTCGCCATCAAAGAGTGTATTGATGTGTTTACCGAGAAGATCATATACAGTGATTTTTAGAGTTGTTGTTCCGTTTTGAAGCTTTGGAACATTTAACTTAAATGCTGTACTTGGGTTGAAAGGATTTGGGAAGTTCTGTGATAGGCTAAATTCTTTTGGAAGCACGCCATTGTCAATGGCGATATCCTTTTTAGAATTAATTGTTACGGCAATCGGCCCATGTTCGGTGGCAAGGCCATTAAAATCAATATCTTGTATTTTATAATAGTAGGTGTTTTCACCTAAGACTGTATAATCAATGTAGGAATAGTCTTTCCCGTATGAAGATGTGCCTTGACCTTTAAGATCGCTTGTCTCTGTATAGTCAGTCAGCTTAAGATATTCTCCGTCTTCTTCAGCGCTTCTCAGTACAGCAAATCCAAGATTTTCCATTTCGCTCGCCGTATTCCATTTTAAAACGACATTGCCGTCACTTACAGAAGCGGAAAAGGAGGTGAGTTCGACCGGCAGGGCAAGATCAGCCTGTGTAACGGCTGCGAAAGCATTTACGCGGCCTGCGCCAAGTTTTCCTGCATAGGTTGCATTGCCTGCGATACCGTAAATATCATCCGCTGTGCTGTAAAGAATTTGTTCTACTTCATCAGGGGAAAGGGCATTATTATGTGCCAGCACTAAAGCGGCAACCGAAGCAACACATGGCGTGGCCATTGATGTTCCGCTAATGGTATTTACAAAATCCGGAACGGGGTCGGTGTTAGAATGCCATGTGCTGATTATATCTGTACCTGGGGCGGAAATATCAACAAAAGTGCCATACGTGGAGAAGTCTGATTTGACATCATTCTGGTCAGTAGAAGCAACCCCGATAATATCAGTACGGTCCAGCATATAATCAGAACCCTCATCATTATCATTACCGGCAGCTTTAAAGATAAGGCCTAAACGTGGTTCGCTTCCAGTGGGGGTTGTTGTACCGTAAAGAAAATAATCAATTGCCTCACCTAGTCCACCTGTGTTTGAAGAACCCCAACTGCATGATGCGAAATTTGCACCATTGTCACGGGCATAGATAAAAGCTCCGGCAGCAAAATCCATTCCTACAAAACCCAGGTCCAAGATGTCATTCCAGCCAACACGGAGTCCCATAACTTTAACACCGTTGCCAACACCGGCAGTCTCACCATTTCCGCCGGAAACGGATGATACCGCATAATTGTTATTTGTTATAGCGCCAATTGTGCCAATTGTATGGGTGCCATGGCCGTTATGATCGCGCGGGTCGTTATCTTCAACATCGTAGTCGTCGCCCACATTAAAGCTTTGGGGGTTACCGGTCACAAAATCCCAACCGATCCAATCATCAATATAGCCATTGCCATCGTCATCGATGCCATTTGTGGAAAGCGCGCCCATCTCGCCACTGTTTGTCCACATATTTCCACGGGCATTTTCGGGATTGGCAGCTGATGCGTTGACCCCTCCAAGGTCTTTATGGTAATAACGAAAACCACTGTCCAAGTCTGCAACAATCACACTTGTATTTCCACGTTCAATATCCCATGCCTCCGGCGCGTCAATATCTTTATCGCTCACCTGATTTAGATACCACATGTCACCAGCAGTATAATTTGGGTCATTTGGCGTGACAACAGCCAAACGGTGTGCTTTTATTATTTCTGCATTTACAACGCCATTGATAAGTTTGTAGTCCTGAACTGCGGCTTCCACATCCACCTCATTGTTAAAGCGGACTTTAAACCAACCACGTAAGTTCATGGGCTCGCCAAATATATCTTTTGTTTTGGCAAATGGAAAACGTTGCTTTAATGAAACAATTCCATACTTCTCAACCAAGGCATCTAAACTGCTTATACCTGTACGGCCTTCTGTGAGGGCACGTTGAATATCAATTTGGGATAATTGATTTGGACTAAATTTAACAACAATCTCGTTCAGCTTTGTACGGGTTGATTCTACCGCAAAAATTTGAGAAAAAAGGATGAGGGATAAAAACAATAAAGTAAAAAATCGCATAAAGGACTCCATTCTGGTGATCGGTTATCGTACTTTAGATTAATGGATTCAGAAATAAATGCGGATGGCCTTTTGGGAAAAAGGATGCATAAATGTCCAAATATTGGTGGCATAAATATTAAGGGTCGCGCTAATCGGCAGTTGTGACTAAAAGCATTAATTTTTTTTAAACTTTTTTTTGAGGCAATTTTATTTCAATTATTGGTAGTAATTTAAATAGATGTTAACTTAGATGATTGTTGAGTATTCTTTTACGAAATCCCGATGTTCTGTATCGGGAAAAGATTGAAGATTGAAGAACTAGTCTGGTATCTTTTATTTAATTTGACCGGACATTCTATGTTCACCAGAATAATTCATTAATTCACATTTTGTAGGTTTAAAAATTTATGGCAATGAAAAATGTTATCACGGTAAAGGGCGCACGCGAGCATAATTTAAAAAATATTGATGTGACCATACCGCGCAATAAACTGGTCGTTATAACCGGGCTTTCCGGATCAGGGAAATCCAGCCTGGCCTTTGATACAATTTATGCTGAAGGGCAGCGGCGTTATGTGGAATCACTCTCAGCCTATGCCCGTCAGTTTTTGGGGTTGATGGAGAAGCCGGACGTGGATTATATCGACGGCCTTTCCCCCGCAGTGTCAATTGAACAAAAATCCACGTCACGCAACCCGCGCTCTACTGTGGGCACGGTTACCGAAATTTATGATTATTACCGTCTTCTTTTTGCGCGCATCGGCAAACTACACTCGCCGGTAACAGGTAAGTTGTTGGAAAAACAAACCGTTCAGCAAATTTGTGATTCGATCCTGACATGGAAAAAGGGTACGCGTATCCAGATTATTGCTCCGGTGGTGCGTGGCCGTAAAGGTGAATATAAGGAATTGTTTAGCCAGTTCCGGCGGGATGGGTTTGTACGGGTGCGTGTGGATGGGAAACTGTTTGCGTTGGACGATGAAATCGATCTGGATAAAAAGAGAAAACACGATATCGATTTGGTGATCGATCGGTTGGTTGTAGAAGAAGGGATGCTTAAAAGGTTGACTGAATCTGTGGAGCTGGCCTTAAAACAATCGGATGGCATTTTATTTGTAAATAATGCGGATACAAACGAGGACGTACTTTTTAGCGAGAACTTTTTTGACCCGGCCACACAAAAATCATACGAAGAACCCTCGCCGAGGATGTTCTCTTTTAACAGCCCTTTTGGCGCGTGCCCAAATTGTGACGGGCTTGGCATTTTAACCGAGCTTGACCCACGTTTGATCGTTCCCGACGAGAATTTGTCCATCAGTGAGGGCGCCATAAAAGTGCTGACCCCACGTAACGAAGGCTGGAATTATGAAATGGTGGAGAGCTTGGGCAAACAATATAATTTTTCACTAAAAACCCCATGGAAAAAACTGACAGAAGAAGTAAAACTCATTTTGATGTATGGTCTGGGCGATGAAAAAATTAAGTTTATTTACAAACGAAAAAATGCCTATGTCGAGTGGGAGAGCCATTACGAAGGTGTCGTCAATAATCTGAAAAGGCGTTATAAGCAGACATCGTCCAATCATATCCGCCGCTGGATTGAGGGCTTTATGAACAATATCCCCTGCGAGAAATGCCATGGCGCGCGCCTAAAACCAGAAGCGTTGTCCGTGACCATCGATGATAAAAGTATCTCCGATTTAACGGCGATGTCCATAAAAGAGAATTCGCGGTTTTTTGAAAAGATAAAACTTTCCGGGCAGGATGCGGAGATTGCCCACCAGATTTTAAAAGAAGCGCGGCAACGCTTGCAGTTCTTAAATAATGTCGGTCTGGATTATTTAAGCCTCAGCCGGGCAGCGGGCACACTTTCCGGTGGCGAGGCACAACGCATCAGGCTGGCCACGCAAATCGGCTCGCAGTTGGTCGGCGTTTTATACATTTTGGATGAGCCCAGTATTGGCCTGCACCAGCGCGACAATCAAAAATTGATCCATACCTTGCAGCATTTACGCGATTTGGGCAATACCGTTTTGGTGGTGGAACACGACAAAGAAACTATGGAAACCGCAGATTATATTATTGATATGGGGCCGCGCGCAGGCAGGCATGGCGGTGAAGTTGTCGCTACGGGGAATGCCGCACAGATAAAAAAATCCAAAAAAAGCCTGACCGGGAAATTTTTAGCGGGAATCGAAAAGATTGAAATCCCTGCCAAACGGCGCAAAGGCAATGGTAAATTTATCGAGGTGAAGGGGGCAAAAGGGAATAATCTGACGAACGTGAATGCCAAGTTTCCCCTTGGTAAATTTATTTGTGTAACAGGCGTTTCCGGCTCGGGGAAAAGCTCGCTGGTAAACGAAACGCTCTATGCCGCGCTTAGTCGCCACTCTTACGGATCGAAAAAAAATCCTTTACAGCACAGCAAGATTTTGGGATTGGAGCATGTGGACAAAGTAATCGATCTGGACCAATCGCCCATTGGCCGCACGCCACGTTCTAACCCGGCAACTTATACGGGCTTGTTTGGCCCTATCCGGGATTTATTCAGCCAGCTGGCCGAGTCTAAAATACGCGGTTATAAACCGGGACGTTTTAGCTTTAATGTGAAGGGCGGACGTTGTGAGGCATGTGAAGGCGATGGCGTAAAAAAGATCGAGATGCACTTTTTGCCCGATGTTTATGTGCAGTGCGAGGAATGCAAGGGGCGGCGCTATAATCGCGAAACGCTGCAAATAAAATATAAAAGTAAAACCATCGCCGATGTACTGGAGATGACGGTGGACCAGGCTTTGGAATTTATGGAAAATATTCCAACCGTGAAGCGGCGTTTAAAGACACTATCTGAAGTCGGTTTGGGCTATATTCATTTAGGGCAAGCGGCCACAACACTTTCCGGCGGGGAGGCCCAACGCGTAAAACTGGCCACGGAGCTATCCAAAGTAGGGACAGGCCGCACTTTTTATATTTTGGACGAACCAACAACCGGCCTGCATTTTGAGGATATCCGCATGTTGCTAAAAGTATTGAATAGTTTGGTTGAAAAAGGCAATACGGTGGTGGTGATCGAGCATAATCTTGATGTTATTAAAACGGCAGACTGGATTATTGACATCGGCCCGGAAGGTGGCGATGGCGGGGGCAAGATAATCGCCAAAGGCACGCCGGAGCAGGTGGCCAAAGTTAAAGATTCTTATACGGGGCAGTTTTTGGTGGAAGAATTGGGGATTGCATTGAAAGATTGTTGAGCGCTCTGTGCGAAATCCCGATGATCTTAATCGGGAAAAAATTGAAAGATTGGTTTATTTTGTCATCCTGTAAGGATCTTTGTCATATTAGAAATTTGCCAAAATAAGATAAAGTCGAATTTTACCCGTGATTAAACGTAGGAATTAAATAAGTTTGTAGAGTTATTGTTTAAAGATTGAATTTTTATAGATGGAGTAAATTAAATGAAAAAAACAGCATTATATGATACGCATGTTGCCTTGGGCGCTAAGATGGTTGAGTTTGCCGGATTTAGTATGCCCATCCAATATAAGGGCATCCGTGATGAACATCGTCGTGTACGGGAAACAGTTGGCGTGTTTGATGTTTCGCATATGGGCGAGATAGAAGTAAGTGGCGAAAATGCATTCGAAATGGTTCAGCGGTTGACGGTTAATGATGTGGCCGCGCTTGAAGTTGGCCAGGCGCATTACACGGCCATGTGTTACGAAGATGGTGGGATTGTGGACGATTTGCTTGTATATCGCTACCCGGACAAATTTCTGTTGGTGGTCAATGCCGCCAATAAAGATAAAGACCTTGCCTGGATAATAAAAAATAAATTGCAAGATTGCGAGGTAAAGGATACCAGTGATCAAATCACCCAATTGGCCGTTCAGGGAAAAAAGGCGGAAGAAATTTTGCAAAAGCTTACAAGTGTCGACTTAGCAGCCATAAAATTTTATTGGTTCAAAGAGGGGGAACTTGCCGGGGCACCGATGCTAATTTCCAGGACAGGTTATACGGGCGAGCCGGGATTTGAACTCTACTTTGAAAACCAGTATGCGCAAAAAGTATGGGACGCGGTTTTTGATGCTGGTTCACCGTTCGGGATTGAACCGATCGGGTTGGCCGCGCGTGATTCGTTGCGCCTGGAGAAAAAAATGTGCCTCTATGGCAACGACATAGATCAGACAACTAATCCTTTGGAAGCAGGTTTGGGATGGATTACCAAATTGGATAAAGGCGATTTTATCGGGGCAGATGCTTTACGAAAAGTGAAAGAAGATGGATTGAAAAGGCGGCTGGTTGCTTTTGTTTTACAAGCGCCGGGTTTTCCGCGTAAAGGGTATAAAATTTTTAAAGATGGTGAAGAATTAGGCTCGGTTACGAGTGGCACGGTTTCCCCTATCTTAGAGAAGGGCATTGGCTTGGGATATGTAAAAAAGGGGTTTACAAAAATTGGTACGGAAATTGAGATTGAGGTACGCAATAAAATGGTGAAGGCTGAGATAATTAAGCCACCGTTTGTTTAGGTTATACTGGGAAACACAGTTTCCTTACAATAGCGTTCCCAATCGGGAGGTTGTTAACGAGAAAAGTAGTTGCCCTTTCTATTTGACAACAGAGTTCACGGAAAACACAGAGGAAAAACAATTTAAAAAAAAGCCTCAGTGAACTCAGCGTCCTCTGTGGTAGAAAACAATGTATCCCAAGATTTTATTTATGGTTTTTATGAACGGCTGCAGAAATTAATTCAGCATGACGGGAGTATTATTGTTTTTAAGCCTTTGTTCCGAAGCGCGGTTTCATTGCAATTGTGTTCTCGATTAGGAGATTGTGAACAAGGTTTGTTGTGGTGTGTACCCTCGTTCTCAAACTCTGTTTGAGAACGCCTGTGGTTAGAAACTTTGTTTCAGATAAAAGTAAGCTAGAGAAAGTGATAAAATAAAACATGCTGAATCCCCGGCACTTTTATAAGGGCTTTTCGATTGCAAAAGCGGTTGGAAATAACGCTTTTTCCTTTAATGCGAGAAAACAGAGTGAAATCTTTATTCCTCCTTTAATTGATGGTACACCCGAGGATTTGAAGATTGGCCAACAAATTGTTTTTTCTGAGTTGGAGGATGGCACAGAAAAGAATTTTTATGGTTTAAAAAACTTTATTCACTGGCAAAAAGAAGGCCGGGAATATTTTATATTTGATAATCATAACCATGCATTTTTCTTTTGGGCTTATGCGCTCCAAAAAAAACTGATTGATTTCGGAGAAACCTTGGTTCATGTGGATCAACACACAGATATGCGTGAACCCTTAAAATGGATCAGTAAAAAAGAATTTATGGATGCCAATGAAGTTTTTGATTACACCAATTTTAAACTGAATGTTGGCAATTTTATCCAACCCGCAATAAAAATTGGATTGTTTAAATCTGTCGAAATTATTGATAGCAGCGTTACGTTTGAAAAATTATTTTCCGGGCAGATTGTTCTGGATGTGGACATGGATATTTTTAGCGCTGAGATGGATTATATCCCCAAAAGTATAAAAATCGCTAAAATCAGGGCGTATGAAAAACAAGCGAAATTGGTTACAATTGCAACCAGCCCTTTTTTTCTTGATCAGCAAAAAGCCATCCAGCTTATCCGGGAAATTTTCTAAAATATATCTTTAAATTTCTTTCACTTGGATTAGGTTTTTATCTTAATTATATTTTGCATACTTGCTTCATAAAACTTAAAAAAATGAAAAAAAAGAAAAACCTCAAAGAATCAAATAGCCTGCAGATTAGTGGCCTTGTGTTTATGGGCCTTGCTGCTTTTATGTTTTTAGCGATTGTATCCTATCATCTTGATGATCCTGTAAATATAAATATTGCAGATAATCCTGTTACCACACATAATTGGTTTGGTCCGTTTGGCGCGGCCTTTGCCCATTTGATTATGCAATGGACCCTCGGTTATGCGGCCTTGGTATCTCCGGTTATCCTGTTTATTTCTGGCCTGGCATTCTTTAAAAATCAAAATATTGGTACATATAAGAATTTAATTATAAAAGTAGTAATCTGGTCACTTTTAATTTCCATTATCCTTGCTTTTCCGGCTGCTTTAAAAACTCACGGCAATTTGGTGGAATATTATCCAAGCGGATTAATAGGTGGTTGGCTGGCTGCTAAATTTGTACTCTACCTTGGCCAAATCGGTAGTTTTTTATTATTGATTATGTTAACGGGGCTCGTTCTGTTTGCTTCTATGAAAGATAGCGTCCATGCCATGATGGCTTCGATCAATGCAATCGTAGAGGGCGTTCTTCAGTCAATCAATGAGAAGTGGGCTGATCTAAAAGCACAAAGGGCGGCTAAAAAAGAACTACGTGCAAGCAAAAAAGAGCAGAAACGTATAAATAAGGAAGCGGAGACAGAAAAGCCAACAGATGTTGAACCGCAACCAATTAGTAAAAATGAGGTTCCCCCTTTAGAATTTAATATTTCCGAACAAGTTGAAGATAAAGGCCCTGATATTTTCTCAAATGAATCGGATAATTTCCAGCATGGCCCTAATAAGACGGAAGAGGAGCCGATCGATAGCTTTTCGACTGATGAGCCATTCGAAACCGGGGAGGGTCCTGATTTTGAACTGGAAGGGCCGGTAGAAGAAGAACAACTGGATTATGACGATCTTGTAAAAGAAAGTATTGCCCGTTTTAAATTTCCCTCTATCGATCTTTTAAACGACCCACCACCCAATAGAAATTCGATCTCAAAAGAAGAGTTAAAATCCAATGCGGAACTGTTGGAATATAAATTATTGGATTATGGGGTTAAGGCCAAAGTTGTACGTGTCACCGCCGGGCCGGTTATAACCTTGTACGAACTGCAACCTGCACCGGGCGTAAAGGTAAACTCGATCGTAAATTTAGAAAACGATTTGGCACTGGCGATGGAAGCACGTGGCATCCGGATTATTGCACCCATTCCCGGGAAAGCCGCCGTGGGAATCGAAATACCCAACAAGCATCCCCAAACTGTTTACTTAAAATCCCTGATACGCTCTGAAAAATTTAACCATAAAGAATTTGAACTGCCCATTGCTGTTGGCAAGGCGATTAATGGCGAATCGTTTGTGGTAGACTTGGTAAAAATGCCACATCTGCTAATTGCGGGGGCAACAGGCGCCGGTAAAAGTGTGGGGATAAATACAATTATCTGCTCCTTGCTTTATTCGGTCGATCCGGGCAAAGTAAAATTTGTGATGGTCGATCCTAAAAAACTGGAACTTTCGTTGTATGAAGAAATGAAAAACCATTATTTGCTTTGGCGTCCCGATCTTGATGAAACGGTGATCACAAAGGCCGGGAATGCTGTGAGTATGCTTAATACGATGGTTTTGGAGATGGAGCGGCGCATGGACAGGATGCATCATTTATCGGTGCGCAATATCCGTGAGTACAACGCAAAAGTATTGGCCAATCCCAAAGCATATAAAAATACCGAACACCAGCAAATGCCCTACATTGTTGTGTTGATTGACGAGTTGGCCGATTTAATGATGGTTGCTTCTAAGGATGTGGAACTGCCCATCGCCCGATTGGCACAGATGGCACGTGCAGGGGGCATCCACATGATTGTGGCTACGCAGCGGCCAAGTGTTGATGTAATTACCGGTTTGATCAAAGCCAATTTGCCTGCCCGTTTGGCTTATCAGGTCGCAACCAAAGTGGATTCACGCACAATTTTAGATGCCAATGGCGCCGAGCAACTGCTGGGAAATGGCGACCTCCTTTTTAAACTGACAGGTACGGCCAAAGCGGTGCGTTTGCAAAACCCTTTTGTGGCCACAGAAGAAGTAGAACAGGTTATCAACCACATAAAAAAGCAACCCAAACTCCCGTATTACAGCTTACCCCAGCCCAGCGAATCGCGCAGGGAATCATTTGATGATGGCATTAACAGTGCGGGCGATGAACTGTATAATGATGCACGTGCCATAGTTGTGCAATCGCAGTCCGGCTCAATTTCACTATTGCAGCGCCGGTTAAAAATCGGTTATTCACGCGCCGCCCGTCTTATTGACGATATGGAAGAGGAAGGTATCGTAGGCGCCGCTGTTGGTGGAAAACCGCGCGAAGTTTTAATGACCGCACAGGAACTTGGGGCCATCTCCTGAGTTAGGTGCTTAAGCGCACGCATTTAATTTATTTTCTTCTTAAATTACCGGGATCAGATTAATAAGGATACATTATGAAATTTTTAAAATATATTTTCTTTGCTATTTTCATCATCCAGTTTGGTATGGCCAAGGATGTTGACGACATTATCGAGGAAGTGCAGGATAAATATGACGAAATTGAAGATATTTCCGCTACATTTAAAAGGATGGAATCATTTAAACTTACCGGGACTATTAGTGAGACAATCGGAAAAATTTATATAAAAGATGGCATAAAATATCGTTTTGAATCGGATGATCAATCCATTGCAACAGATGGGGAAACAGTCTGGACCTATAATTCAATCTCAAAACAATTTATTATTGACCGTGTACGGAAAAACTCCGGTGCATTGCTCCCACGGGATATGCTCTTTAAATATCCAAAAGAATATTATTCTACTTTGCTTCGGGAAGAGAAGCTGCGCGGCAAAAATGTATTTGTAATTAAATTAGACCCTAAAGAGAATGTACATGGTTTTATCAAAAGTATGAAAATCTGGGTCGAGGATGACGAATGGTTGATCTTACGTATAGAGACGACTGATTTAAACAGCAATAAAAGTACATTCGATATTTTAGATATAAAAATTGATCAGGACTTAAAAGACGATTTTTTCACATTAAAAGCGACAGAAGAAATGAAAGTAGTTGACATGCGGTAAGATCAGTTTTTAGTATTTATTGGTTGGAGCAAATATTTGCCTGATAGTTTGTTGGCAAATTTTTTTTATAGAAATATTTTATCGCTAAATGTAAAATATAGAAGAGCTTGTCAGGAATTATCTGCATCATTAAAGTTTAATAAAAATTTACAATCTGCAAAATCTTTCCGAAAAACAATAAATTATCGACCTTCATATCTAAACCAAAATCCAAAAAGTACATTTGTAGGAGAATCATAGGTGGTAAACCAAGTACAAGATCAACAAAATCAGGAAGTTACATTAACTGATTATTTGCGCATAATATACAGAGGAAGATGGATAATATTATTCTCATTTCTGGTTGTATTTACAGCGACTGTTTATTATACATTTACAACCCGCCCTGTTTATGATGCTACAACCTCATTAATTATTGAAGATAATCAGGGGATGGGAACAGCATTATTCGATTTCAATTCTTTTGGCAATCAAAGCACGCATATTGCCAACCAAATGGAAATTATCAAAAGCCGTTCGATAGCCGAACGTGTAATTAAAAATCTGGAGCTTTCTAACGTCAGGGACTCTTTATCGCTATTTCATCCCAATAAAGAGGGTGAATATAAGACGTTGCGTGATATGGTTGTAATAATCCGGGAGAGCATGGAAGTAATAAATAAAAAAGAGACAGATATTATCGAAATTACCCTATCTGCCCCAAGCGCTTTCGAGGCTGCCTTTATTACAAATACACTTGCCAGTGAATATGAACGCTCCAGCAGCGAGTTTAACCAGGGAGAAATAAAGGACCTCAGAACTTTTCTGGAAGATCAGCTGGAACGTAAATCACAGGAGTTAAAAACATCTGAGGAATTATTACGGGAGTATCTGGAAAAAGAACGTGTTGCCAGCCTGGATGAAGAAACAACCGGAATGGTCACCCGGCTCTCTCAGGTAGAAGCAGAATTAGAGCAAACCAGGGTTATGTTAGAAGCCAATCTGGAAATGAAATCCTCGTTTGAAGCACAACTTGAGAAACGCCGTGAAACCCTAGCAGTTGAAATTACAGAAATTTCCACACCTTATATTACTACCTTACAATCCGAGCTGGCCAAACTTGTTGCCGAAAAAACAAAATATACAACGGCGGTAGAGGTAGAAGCGCAGGGTGTTAATAAACAGTTTTTTCAGAGAGGT
Source organism: Calditrichota bacterium (assembly GCA_024277115.1). Taxonomy (GTDB): domain Bacteria; phylum Calditrichota; class Calditrichia; order Calditrichales; family J004; genus JABFGF01. Next base: position 10,162 of record JAJRVW010000083.1, on the reverse strand, counting down.
GTTGCGCAATATGATGATAAAATCAATGCCCTCAAAGAACAGTTGCAGGAAGAAGCACAAAAAATATCGACCTCTAGTTTGGTAAAAGACCCTTTCCAATTAACACAAGATTTAGTAACGAGCCTAATAAACCTTGATGCAGAAATAAAATCAGGCACGGCTAAAATAAATATTCTACAGGATATTGTGGCAGATTATAGTGCGGAGCTGGAAACGCTTCCTGTTAAAGTGTTAGGCCTTGCACGTTTAGAACGTAGAAGGTTGGTTGATGAACAGACTTATATCATGATGACCAAAAAACTGGAAGAAACAAAAATACAGGAAGCCGGTCAGCGTAAAAACGTGCGTGTAATCGATGAAGCCATAGAGCCACTCTCTCCGACAAAGCCTAAGAAGAAATTGAACCTGGCCCTTGGTTTGGTGCTTGGGCTTGGACTAGGTATTGGTATCACATTTTTAAGAGAATATTTTGATAATACGATCAAAACACATGAGGACCTTGAAAAGCTGGGTTATAATGTGCTGGCCAATATTCCACAGATCGAAATGAGTAAGGTGGAAGAAAAACTGGAAGCAAAACTTAGCAAGCTTGGCCCAATCGAAGGGAAACGTATTGAGGCGCGCCTCATCACCCATCTTGATCCTAAATCACCTGTTTCGGAAGCATACCGGACTTTACGTACCAATTTGCAATTTAGTAAAATAGATAAAACTGTTCGTACGATGCTTGTTACAAGTTCCGGTCCAAAAGAAGGGAAATCAACTACCTCGGCCAACCTTGCCATTGCCATGGCCCAATCCGGTAAACGCGTTGTCCTAATCGATGGTGATTTAAGACGGCCTGTCGTGCATTCTATTTTTGGCCTGGAAAAAGAAGATGGTATTACAAATTATCTGATGGATGATATCAGTTATGATAAAATGATTAAAAAGTCAATCATGGATAATCTATTTATTATTCCAAGCGGGGTATTGCCACCCAACCCGTCAGAGTTAATTTCATCGCAAAAAATGGAAGATTTAATCGAACGTTTAAAAGGGGATTTTGACTTAGTGGTTTTTGATACGCCCCCTGTAATTGCAGTTACCGATGCGGCTATTTTAAGCACAAAAGTTGATGGGGTACTCTTAGTTGTAAAATCCGGCCAAACAAATTATGATGCGGTAGTTCGTGCAAAATCGTTAATGGAAAATGTAGATGCCAGGATGCTTGGGGCGTTGTTAAATGGTGTTGAAGTTGGCGGGATGTACGGCACTTACTATTATTATTACTACCATAATTACTACTCCAAGCCCGGTAAAAAAGGTAAAAAAAGAGCTTATTAGTACAATTAAAAAATTATTAACAAAAAAATGAAATGGACTCAACTAACGGTTGAGAAAACCGAGTACAGTTCAATCATTAAAAGAATTGCAAGGAGTGCAAAATGAAAGTTGCGGTTGTAGGAACCGGATATGTTGGCCTTGTGGCCGGTACATGTTTTTCTGATACGGGAAATGAAGTTGTTTGTGTAGATGTTGTTAAAGAAAAAATAGATGGCCTCAACAAAGGCGAGGTACCGATTTATGAGCCTGGTCTCGAAGAAATGATTAAGCGGAATATGCGGGAAGAGCGTCTCACTTTTACAACGGATGTTGAGAAAGCGGTTAAAGATTCTCAAATTATTTTTATTGCAGTTGGTACACCGCCAGATGAAGATGGTTCTGCAGATTTAAAATATGTTCTTGCCGTTGCCAAAAGTATTGGCCAGCACATGAACGGGTTTAAAGTTGTAGTGGATAAAAGTACGGTTCCTGTTGGTACAGCAGACTTAGTTTCGCAAGAAATTAAAAAATATACGGATCATGATTTTGCCGTAGTCTCAAATCCTGAATTTTTAAAAGAAGGTGCGGCTATTGCCGATTTTATGAAGCCGGACCGTGTGGTTATTGGTACAAGCAATGAAGAGGCCGCCGATATTATGCGCAATCTCTATTCGCCTTTTGTGCGTACAGGCAAACCAATAATTGTGATGGATGAAAAAAGTGCCGAGTTGACTAAATATGCTGCCAATGCGCTTTTGGCCACTAAAATATCTTTTATAAACGAAATCGCCAATTTGTGTGATAAAGTGGGCGCCAATATTGAAATGGTGCGCAAGGGAATTGGTAGCGATGTGCGGATCGGGCCCTATTTTATTTTCCCCGGTACGGGCTATGGCGGTTCCTGTTTCCCAAAAGATGTAAAAGCACTGATTAAAACAGCCAATGAAAATGATATTCACCTGAATATTTTAAAATCAGTTGAAAATGTAAACGCCAGCCAAAAAACGATTATGCTCGGGAAAATAAATGATTATTTTAACGGTGATCTTAAAGGAAAATCTTTTGCCATGTGGGGCTTGGCCTTTAAACCCAAAACAGATGATATGCGTGATGCTCCGGCCATCGAAATGATCAATGCATTAATCGCTGCCGGTGCAAGTGTAAAAGCACACGATCCCGAAGCAATGAAAGAAGCCGAACGAATTTTTAAAGACAGGCTTGGAAAAGGAATTGATTTGTTCAATAAACGCTATGATGCCCTGGAAGGCACGGACGCATTAATTATTATGACCGAATGGAACGAATTTAGAGAGCCCGATTTCTTCTTAATAAAAGAAACCCTTAGTGCTGCGGCTATCTTTGACGGACGTAATATTTATGATCCAAAAAGAATGAAAAAATATGGAATTGATTATTTCTCAATTGGAAGACCAAATAACAAAAACTAAAGAGGTTAAAAATGGAATTACTAAATAGCATAAATGACAAAAAAGCTACGATCGCGGTTGTGGGGCTTGGCTATGTTGGATTACCCTTATTAATGGAATTTGTAGAACGCGATATTAAGACAATCGGTTTTGATATTGATGACCGCAAAGTGACCATGTTAAATGATGGAAAATCGTACATAAAACATATCGATGAGAATCGGGTAAAATCGGTTAGGGATACGGGTCTTTTTGAGGCAACTACAGATTTTACACGTATTAAAGAAGCCGACTGTATTTTGATTGCTGTACCAACGCCGCTAACAAAGCATCGTGAACCGGATATGTCCTATATAATTGGAACAGCTAAAAACCTGGCGCCACATATTCGTAAGGGCCAGCTTATCGTATTGGAAAGTTCAACGTATCCCGGAACAACGGAAGAAGTCTTAAAACCAATTTTGGAAGAATCGGGGCTAAAGGCCGACACCGATTTTTGGGTTGCATTTTCACCTGAACGGGAAGATCCCAATAATCCAAATTTTAATACACACACCATTCCCAAAGTTGTTGGTGCCAATACGGAGTACGCGCGTCAGTTGGCTTCTGCATTGTATAATCAGGTTATTGTGAGCACAGTACCTGTTTCCAGCAGCCAGGCAGCGGAAGCAACGAAACTACTGGAAAATATTTTCCGTAGCGTAAACATTGCCCTTGTAAATGAAATGAAAATGATTTTTGATAAAATGGGAATTGATGTTTGGGAAGTTATAAACGCAGCGAAAACCAAACCGTTTGGCTATATGGCCTTTTATCCAGGGCCTGGGCTTGGTGGCCATTGTATCCCAATTGACCCATTTTACCTTACATGGAAAGCGCGCGAATTTGAAATGAACACACGTTTTATCGAACTTGCCGGCGAAGTAAATACAAACATGCCTTTCTGGGTTATAAATAAAGTGATGGATGCACTCAACGATCATGGAAAAAGCCTTAAAGGTTCCAAGGTATTAGTGCTGGGCGCTGCTTATAAAAAGGATATTGATGACCCGCGTGAATCACCATCCTTTAAATTGATGGAGATTTTATTGGCCAAAGGGGCCGAAGTAGATTACAACGATCCGCATGTGCCGGAACTGCCCAATATGCACCATTATGATATTATGAAAAAAAGTGTTGAGTTGACAGCCGAAAACCTTGCAAGCTTTGATTGTGTTCTAATCTCAACTGATCACTCGGTTTATGAATGGGATTTTATTGTGGAACATTCCAAGCTGATTGTGGATACCCGTAATGCGACGCAAGATGTGACAAACGGCAGAGATAAGATTGTTAAAGCTTAATTAAAATAAACACTTAAAAGGCGGATTTAGTCCGCCTTTTTTTTTGTCAAAAACCATTCATTTCATAGATTGTATCTTCTGAATTAATCCTTTAAAAATAAAAAAACAAGCAGGTTGTGGATAATAATTTCTTAAATGATGCCTTATTAATACGTTTAAAAGAGCATCTTACGCAGACAAGTTTTAAGACCGTTAATGAACTCATCGAGTTTGTTTTGGAAGATTATTTAGAAAAGAACACAAGTAAAAAGAACAGTCAGGATGTTCCAATTTCGGATGAGGTAAATCAACGATTGAAAGATTTAGGGTATTTATAATGGCGGTCGATCTTCACACACATACAAACTTTTCAGACGGCACGCTAACTCCGCAAGAGCTCATCCAAAAAGCAGAAGATTATAAACTGACAGCCATTGCCATCACCGATCATGATGAGATTGGTGCAAATAAGATTGCACAAGATTATGTGCGTAATTTAAATGTAGAATTTGTGCCCGGCGTAGAGTTTAGTATTGATATCGAATTGCCAGGAACCGCCCATTTACATCTATTGGGGCTCTTCCTCAATCTTGAAAATGATGAACTCACCTCTACCCTCGATGAATTAAGAAATGCCAGACAGGGCAGGGCTTACTCAATTATACAAAAATTACAAGATTATGGAATTGATGTAAAAAAGGACGAACTGGATATTATCGTAGGTCAGGGAAGCGCCGGGCGGCCACATCTTGCAAAATTGCTAATGGATAAAAAAGTTGTGAGCAGTGTTTGGGAAGCCTTCAATAAATTTTTATCAAAGGGACGGCCTGGCTATGTGGCAAAAAAAAAATTGAAATTACAGACGGCCATAGACCTAATCCATAAAGCAAAAGGACTGGCGATCCTGGCACACCCTGTAAGCCTGAAGCAGAAAACATACAAAGATACCGAAGCATTTCTAAAAGAATTAAAATCAATAGGTCTTGACGGTGTAGAGGCATACTATGCCTCACATACACGAAATTTTACAAATTATCTGCTTAATGCTGCACAAAGAAGTAATCTGCTTATTTCAGGCGGGTCAGATTTTCATGGAAGTATAAAACCGGATACTGAGCTGGGGATTGGCCGTGGCAACCTCAATGTTCCAAATCAGGTTTTTCTTGATTTAAAAGCGGCGCTTTCTTAACAATTATACGGCTTCTTCGCAAAGTTCTTTTTTTTTCTCCGTCTCTTTGTTCATAACTTGTTCCAACCAATGGACGTACTCATTCAACTTATCCATCGCTTTTTTTAATTTTAACTGGGTTTTAATCCGCAGAATTACCTCTAAATTTTCAAACGGTTTTGTAATATAATCCACCGCCCCGGCTTCAAAACCTTTTATTTTATCAAACGAATCGGCTTTGGCTGTTAAAAAGATGACCGGAATTTCCAGGGTACTCACCTCCTTTTTTAGCAGCCTGCAAGTTTCATAACCATCTGTACCGGGCATCATAATATCCAGTAAAATTAGGTCGGGCAATTTTTCTTTGGCAAGCCTAAGCGCATCATTGCCATTATCACAGGTTATATACCTCAGGCCCTCTTTTTTAAGGAAGGTTGTTAAAAGCTTTAATGTTACTGGGTTGTCGTCTGCAATTAAAACAAGAGATTTATCAAAATCAACAGGGCAAGGTGCATCAATCATGGGGAGGTCCTTTAAGTATTTTAATTTTTATTTGTTATCGGTAACGTTAAAAACAAAATTACTTAGATTGTTTTATTGGTTGATTGATGATCAATGAAATTGATTGCGGTATGGTTCTTTTTCGTGGGCTATCTTGTGGCTGGTAAAATCATAGAAAGGCTAAATCAGATTTGTTTAATTATGGACATAATAATTCCAAGATGCATTGCTTCGTGTGTGTTGTTAAATAATATGGCCTCGCTGGAAGTTGTAACAGTTACGCCAAATATCATTTTAAATTTCATTTGCAAGATTGTATTCTCGAACAGGCCATTTTTAAAATCGGATAAAAACTTTTTGGAGGTATCAATTAGTGCATTTCTAACTTCCTGTATATCCGGTGGGGACTCCCAGTTTTGCGGGCTACTATCTTTTTTAAAATTTTTAATAAAATCTTCCGGCACGTTTGTATCCAATCCAATGGAACGATAAACGAGGAGTTGTTGTATTGTGACTACATGCCCCATATTCCATAAAATATTGTTACGATGGTTTTGTGGAATTTTAAGCAATTGATTGTCATTAAGTTGGCGGGTTAAATCAAAAATATTTTGGCGTGTTTGTCGAAAGATTGTTAAGCTGTAATCCATTTTTTTGTATGCTATGATTATTTTGATGGTGGTGAAAAAAGAAAATCTTTCTCTAAACGCTTGTTTTCTTTTTATCCCTGATTATAGGGATTTACAACCTGAGAATCAGGGATGGGGCGTATGGCTGTGGAGAGAAGGGTTCTAATTGAGTGACATCAGAAAAATGATAAAACTTAACCGTGCTTATGGCTACAACTATTCCCAGTGCAACCCAGGCAACCTTTTTTATCTTCCAGTAAATCGCAATCCACAGTAAGTTTTTTCTTTTTACGGACAATATATTGTAAGCTCACCCAGCCAACCATAAGAAAAGCTATAATCAGCGCTGCTTTAATCATCTGAAATAACATTAGTTTCCTCCTAAACCTGCAAAGCCCATAAAGGCCATTGATAAAATCCCGGCAACCATCAAAGTTAGTGCCGCCCCTTTTACAACATTTGGAACCTGAGAAAGTTGCAGTTCTTCCCGAATCCCGGCCATAATAACTAAGGCGATGGTAAAACCAAGTCCCGCACCCAATGCAAATGAAATAGATTGAAAGAAATCATAACTGCGGTTGGTCTGAAAAAGCGCCAGGCCTAAAATAGCGCAATTTGTTGTAATAAGTGGTAAAAATATCCCAAGCGCTTTAAACAAGGCAGGGCTAAATTTTTTAATGATCATTTCTACCAGTTGAACCGTAGACGCAATCACCACGATGTATGAAATAAGTTGTAAAAACTGGGCATCGATCAAAATTAAAAGATTGTGTATGCCGTAAGCTGCCAATGATGCAATAAACATCACAAATGCTACAGCCGCCCCCATGCGTGTGGCCGTTTCAACTTTTCCTGAAACACCGAGAAAAGGACATATTCCTAAAAAGGAACTAAGTACGAAGTTATTAATTAGCGCAGCGTTTAAAAATATAAACCAGTATTGTTCGGTAACCATTTTCTTTACTATTTATTATTAGTGATAAAAGATCAATTAGTTAATTATATGGCACTTGTCTCGATTGATGCTTGTTTTTCTTTTCGCTCTTTCAACCAGTTAAAAAAGAGCAGATATGCACCCAAAACAAAAAAGGCTCCTCCAGGCAAGATCATTATTACGAGCGGTTGAAAATGCTCGCCAAATAGTGAATATCCTAAAAATGTACCATTGCCCAGAACTTCGCGCACAATGCCCAGGGCCAAAACAGCGATGGTAAAGCCGGCGCCCATCCCCAGAGCATCCAGCACAGATTTACCGACACTATTCTTAGATGCAAAGGACTCGGCACGACCTAAAATAATACAGTTTACAACAATTAAAGAAATAAAAGCCCCCAGACTTTTGTGTACTTCCAGACTAACTGCTTTTATGGCATAGTCCGCAACGGTCACAAAAGTGGCGATAATTAAAATATACGTCGCAATCCGTACCTGTTTTGGGATAAAATTACGCAGGCTCGAAACCAGAAAATTGGAAAGTATTAACACTGCCGTTGTTGCCACGCCCATCACGATGGCATTGATCACCGAATTTGTAACGGCAAGAACCGGGCACATACCCAGCAGCATTACAAAAACCGGGTTGTCTTTCCATACACCTTTTAAAAATATTTCCATATTTTCAGGTGTTGTATTTTTTGTTTCGGGCATTTCTTTTTACTCCAGTGTCTTTTATCTTTTGCCATTTTGAGTGCAACAGTGAAAAAAAAACCTATACTTCTTTTCACAGTGTAACTGCGCCAAATAGTTGTGTTGCTTCCTCTTGTTTACTTTTTTTTCAAAATATCCAAATTTTTATAAATAACCGGTACATTTAAAGCTGTACTCCGGCTCATCATTTTTGTAATAGCTTTTGATGAGATTGTGGCGCCGGTTATTGCGCTGATCTGGCTTTTTTTTGTTTTCTTGCCATTTTTAACAAGCACAATCAATTCCTTTAAGGCCGATTTATCTTCATTCAGGCTTACATCCAAATGTTTAAAATTCTCCTGAAAATCTTTATCGGTTTCGATCTTATCGCCAAGGCCGGGCGTTTCTGTGCTTTGTAAAACCTTCATACCTACCACGGCTTGCTTTTCCGGGGAATAGCCGTAAATAATTTTGATCACATCCTGAAAGCCTTGCTCTCTTGCCTCAATGGCAATGCCCACCAAAGAATCCTGCTTGTCGTAACAGGAATAAAGCTTAAATGCTACCTCGTCAGGATTGGTTACCGGGATGATCGTATTGTTTTCATCAAGGGTCACTACTTTTTTTGTATAAGCGCCCGGCACTACGTCAAAAATAGATTCCTCTAAAAAAGCAGCTTCATTGGCTTTGATATAAGGCATAGTAAATGTAAAAGTAAATACAATCAGTACGCCCGCAATTATGCCTATGGTGCCCATAGAAAAAAGCATCTTACCGCCACTTACCTGCTCTTCCGTTTCTTCAGTTTTTGTTTCTGTTTTTTTTGACAATTTAAAATCCCTTGCTTGATATTTTAAATGTATTGCGTTTATTGCCTTTATCCTCGTTCATAAACTCTGTTTGTGAACGCTTTTGCCAGGAAACTGTGTTTTCCAGTTTGTATTATTCTTAGTGTAATTATCTGAAATAAAGTTTCAATCCAATTGCGCTCCGAATCCGGAGCTTCAGAACGAGAGAATCTTCTTTCCTGCGGTCAATTATTTAACTTCGCCATAAATCCTTGGTTGTGTAACACGGTTTATCAACGGTGTTACCGCGTTCATCAATAAAATAGCATACATTACACCTTCGGGCAGGCCGCCAAAAGTACGGATCAAAACAACAAGAAACCCTACTCCCAACCCGAAAATCCAGCAACCTTTATGTGTTATGGGCGAAGACACCGGATCGGTCGCCATAAAGATGGCCCCAAGCATTAGTCCACCGGAAAATAAATGAAACATAGGCGGTGCAAATTTATCGGCATCAATTAATTGCAAGCCGGAGGCAAAAAGTATCACGGCAATGAAAACACCGGCCGGGATACGCCAGTTAATATAATTGCGTACAGTTAAATAAATCCCCGCAAGTAAAATCAAAAAAGCCATCGTTTCGCCAAGGGAACCGGCAGAGGAGCCAAAAAAGATATTGGCCGTATCGGTTGTAATGCCATCAAATTTAAAATGCGCCAAAGGTGTTGCTGCCGTTGTTGCGTCTGTGCCAGCCTTTACAAAAGGGATAGTAAAGGTATAGCCGCGTATTTCTAAGAAACCGCTAAAATCCGAAAACGGCGACCAGGTTGTAATGGCTACCGGAAAAGAGGATTGCAAAAAGGCGCGCCCAACTAAAGCCGGGTTAAAAATATTTGAGCCAATCCCTCCAAAAATAAGCTTGCCTAAAACAATGGCAATTACACCACCTAAAAAAGCCATCCATAATGGGAAGCCCGGAGGCAGTGTCATGGCCAGCAATAGGCCGGTCAATAAAGCGGAATAATCTTTTAAAGAGTTGGTCTTTTGCTTTGTGGAAATATTAAAGACCCTCTCTGTGCCAACCGTTGCCAAAGTGGTGATAAAAATGACCAGCAATGCGCTAATCCCAAAAAAGTAGATTGCAGCAATCAGGGCAGGGATTAAGCTGTAAATCACCTGGCGCATTACTGCCGGCGTGTCTTCCTGTTGTTTTAAGAAGGGCGATGATGTAAGTAGAAGTTTTGGCGCTGTCTTCATTTACCTAAAGGTTTCTTTTGTTTGTTGTGTCTAAAGTTTAATTTCACTTATATTTTTTCATTAAATCATTAAATCATTAAATCATTAAATCTTGAATTATTCCCACTTTTTCTTACGCGCTCTTTTTAACCGCTTT
>JAJRVW010000082.1 GCA_024277115.1 Calditrichota bacterium | reverse complement strand
TGATCCGGTATAAATTGAATACTCTCAGTGTTCAGAACCTGATCCAGAAAAACCTTGGTTCGCCGATCAACGAGGCTTTTAAATATTATCTTGCTGAAGATAAATACAGGCACGGCAAAATTGCTGAGGCCAAAAGTGCACTTACTACATTATTAAACAACTCAAAAACATCGTATTACAGGACTAAGGCCCAAAATTTATTAGACCGTCTCGAAGGAAAGTCATCAAGCGAAATACACATTGCCGCCCTTTTGCCACTAAGTGGCGCTAACGAGCAGGTTGGCAAGGCTTTGCTAAATGGGTTTAAACTTGCCAGTACAGAATACAATAAAAGTGCGACGGCAAAAAAAATAGTAATTGATGAATTTGATTATGCCTCCAGCTTGATCTCTGCTTTGAAGCACATAAAAAAGATAAGCGCGCAAAATAAACATCTTTTTGTTTTTGGCCCGGTCGAAAATGATATTGTTGCAGCCTGTGCGGCCGTTGCGGATTATGAAGGCCTCACGATCATTAGTCCAACCGCTTCTTCGGACGAGCTAAAATCAATTTCCAATAATTGTATAAATTTGGCGCCAAGTGTAAAAACCATGGCCAATGCGCTTCAGGTCTATGCATCGGATTCTTTAAACATAAACCGGCTGGCCACATTTGCCCCGATTGATGATTATTATCTAACCATGACGGAAGAATTTGTAGATGCTTTCGAGGAAAATGGTGGCATTGTTGCGGCGCAGGAATGGTATTATCCGGGTGACCAAAATTTTAATAAGCAGTTTCGTAAGCTGAAAAGGGTGGGGTTGCGTTTAGCTTTTAAAGATTCCATTATTCTCGAAAATGCAGATATTTCTGACAAATCGCTTGATTCTCTTTACACACTTTTTGTAAAAGAAAAAAAGCTGGAAATGAAAGAAAACAAAACCAAAATTGATTCAGCGGATATTCCGGTTACGACTTTTGACGGGATGTTTTTGCCTGTGTATGAAGATGATATAAGTTTTATCGCCTCACAATTTGCCTTCTCCAATTTTCAGACGCAATTATTGGGCAATGCTGATTGGTACGAAAATGATATTTTGAAGAAGAACCGGAATTATATTAACAAAATCATTTTTGTAACAGATGGCTATCTCAATGAAGAGGGTTGGGATTATCGCCAGTTTAGGAATAACTACAGGAACACTTATCACACCTCGCCGGAAAAATTTGAGCTGATCGCGTATGACAGTTTTAAATTTATTGCAGCAGTTTTTAAAGATTCGCGGGTTAGCCGTTCGGATATTTTGGAAAGGATTGTGCAACTAAATCCGTACCAGGGTATCTACCGTCGTTTTGATATTGATAGAAGCCGTTCCAATAATTCAGTTCGTATCTTAAAATATATTTACGGCCAAATAATGCCGATAAAATAACAAGAATGATTAGTCCGACTTTATTTCCTCTTTTTGAGAAGTTACCCCTGCTGCATGCTAATTCAACACGGGTTGGTGGTGTAAGTAGTGGCAATTATTCTTCTCTAAACCTCGGCATAAAAACCAATGATTCTCCGCAAAATATCCAGCAAAACTGCTCTCTTTTTTTTGATCATTTTAAAATCAGTCAAGAAAACTTAGTTTTCCCGCGCCAGGTTCATGCTGATCATGTTGAAGTTGTGGATAAACCCGGCATCATTAAAGATTGTGATGCGCTGATTACCTCAACGCCCGGATTGGTGATAACCATCCAAACAGCCGATTGCTTCCCCCTGTTTATTTATGATCAACAAAACCATGTCTGCGCGATTGTCCACTCGGGTTGGCGTGGAACGGCAAAAAATATTGTGCAAAAAACCCTGGCTAAAATGTACACTTTTTACAAGACAAAACCCGGTGATGTTTTAGTGGCAATCGGTGCAGGGATTCAGCAAAAAAACTATCAGGTGGACAAAGCAACGGCAGATAATTTTGACTCGGCATTTTTATTGGCGGATGGAAAAAGTCATTTTAAACTAAGTGTGCAAGACGTAATTATCAGTCAATTGCGTGAATATGGCGTGCCATCTAAAAATATCGAAGTTGACAGAACGTGTACGTTTGAAGCAAAAGAAAAATACTTTTCTTATCGCCGGGACGGTGTGGAAAGTGGCAGGATGATGGGTTTTATAGGTTTGCTTGCCAGATAAAAATAGATTTCTTCCCGGCCCTTCTAAGTGTTGGGGCCGGGAAGAGCATCAACATTATTTTGTGGTCATTGTAAAAACGCCGTCCCAATCTTCACCCGGGCTGTTAAATTTAAAATCGATGCAGCGCTTTCTGTATAATTTTGATGGTGAATCATCCGGGTTTAAGTTCAGGCAAAAATCAAAAAAATCGATGGCTTCGTTCCATTTTTGTTCACGGTAAGCCTTTATACCACGCTCGTATACCGAGAGCAATTCAATGTGTTTACTTTCCAGAGGCTTGATCCGTTCACCAATCAGTTCAAAAACCTCAACCGCCTTGTTCTTTCCTTTTACCCGGATTAGGTCTAAAGGACGGGTGTAAAAATCATTTTTTACATACTCATTGGTATATTCACTGATCATAATAAACGTGTCGTATTGTTTATTTGCGCCTTCCAGCCGTGCGCCTAGGTTTACAGAGTCGCCCATCACCGTATAGTCAAACACAGTCTCGCTGCCCATATTTCCAACAATTACATTGCCCGTATTTATGCCAATGCGCGCTTCTAACTCAGGCCGGCCTTCTTCTTTCCATTTTTTACGCATCTCTGTTAGTTTTTCCTGCATTTTAAGGGCGGTGCGGCAGGCACAATGCGGGTGTTCATCGTAAGGAACAGGCATGCCAAATTCGGCCATGATGGCGTCACCCTCATATTTATCGATGATACCATTGTTTTCCAGGACGATATTGGTCATAGCAGTGAGGTACTCATTTAAAAGAACCACCAACTCGTGTGGCGTAAGTTTCTCCGAAACAGTCGTGAACCCCGCCACGTCAGAAAACATGACAGTCACAACTCTTTCTTCCCCACCAAGTTGTAATTTATCAGGGTTGTTTACCAGTTCCTGCACAACAGTCTCCGGCACGTAATGGGCAAAAGCGCCACGTAACATTTTTTTCTCTTGCTGTGTTTGCAGATAGTGGAATAAAGTATGTCCCACATAAGAAAAGGCAATCACCAGAATAGGGTTGAGGATTTCTATAACAATATTATAATTTGTAAACAGAAAAATGGCGAATAAAACAAAAGCGATAATAAGCACAAGTGTCGCAACCGATGACCAGAGCGTCGGTAAGAAACGGGTTAAAAGAAAAGTTACTACCACCAGGATCAGTAAAATAATTACCATATTTGTCCGTGATAGTTGGTTTAAAAAGTTTTGGCTGAGAATTGTTTGGATGGCGTTGGCGTGAAGCTCGACACCGGGCATTTCAATCGGATTGGCATGGCCTGTGCTATCTGTAACAGAAAGGAAAGGCGTGGGGAAATTATCGTGCAGCTCAAACATTGTTGCGCCGATCAGTACAATCTTACCCTTTAATTCGCCAGAATATTTTAATCCGGGCGCTATTCCAAATTCTACATCACCTGGATCAGAAAACAAATCGGCATCAAAATCTTCGTGCAGGTCAAAGTCTTCATCATCTATCACATAATCAAATGAATACCCTTGAAACGAATAGGCCGGCCCATGAAAGTTTATAAGCATACTATTCTCAGCAAATTTAGGAATATGCAGGCTGTCGAGAAGATAGTAATTGCTATGATTTTCCAGTTGTAATGAATCGCCATTACCGAGATAGCGGTTTATTACCAAAGTTGCAAAGGAGGCGTAAAGCGAGTCATGATAATTTTCCGCGACCCGGTATTTTCTGTAGAACCCATCAATATCAGCCTCCACAGCCACAAGCCCCCAGGGTGATTTATTGAATTTGCCATAAGGCGGGTATTCGGTTACATCGCCGGAAATTGAACGTAACATTTTTCCTACCAAAACAACATTATCATATTTTTCTAAAGCCCGGGCAAGTGAATCATCGCTTGCTTCGTTTGACATATCTGGCTTGTCAAGCATGACGTCGATACCAATAACCGCAGCGCCAGCTTCGTTTAAATTTTTAATAATCGATGCATAATAGGAGCGTGGCCAAGGCCAACGCGCAATGGTACTTTCATCCGACTGATCATCAATTTTAATGATCACAACCGGGCTGTCCTCTAATGGAAGCGGGCCGCGAATATCGAAGCGCATGTCGATTAATTTTAGTTCTAATGAATTGACGGTGTTTGTTAAGCTTAAGATATTAGCCAATAAAATTGCACCAATACTTATCCCGATTACAACCCAAAAGGATGTTTTCTCCGTTGCCTGTGCCATGAGGTATACTCACTGTTTATGAAGGTGTGGTCTGGTAGATCTGAATGGCCGACACATATCTGTTGGAATAATCAAAAGAAAAATAATATCTGTGTTGAATGCATCGGCTGTGTGTATTTTTGTCTTTTTAGATTAAAAAGTTACATCATAACGGGTACTCAAAATCATGTCCTTAAAATCTACTTTGGTTCCTAGGGAGTTGACACGTTCCCCAAAATCGATATAATCAAACCGCAAGGAGAAGTTACCGTAGGTGAATGAATTTAAGTATAACCCCGCTGTATAATTTAATCGGCTGTAATTGTCGCTGGATGTGCCATTATCAACCTGGTTTAAAGCAAAGTTAACAAATGGTTTTAAATCCATGTCCGCAGCGATTTTTTTAATTTTGTACTCAAGGTTGCCATAAAATCGTAAAATATTATTTTCCCTTACAAAACTTGTATTTTCACCAATTAGCGAAGTTGTTTGTGAAAAGCCAAAACGGGTAGTTAGTGGGATTGCATAATTATTACGAATGGAAAGGTTGAGTACTTTATAATCCGAATTTGTAGAAACTATACTGGAGTCTTGTGTATTGGGATCAATAATGACCCGTGTAATATTATCATCGCGGACAATATTTGAAATACTTAGGGTAGCGGTATTTTTTATCGTTCCGGTATTAAAAGAATAATTGGATGAAACACTGATTCGTTGGGTCGAATTATCTTCGGCAGATACTTCAAGGTCCGTCGCGCTGGCGCCATTTTTACGCGCCTGGTTTCCATAGGCCAGTGTCAGAGATGGATAATTTGACATTGGGAAATAGGAGATTGAAACACCAAGATCGTTATTGTCAGTTTCTGCTTTCTCCTGAGAAAGGTTATCTTTATAGGAATTAAAATAGAGGTTCAAAAATACTTGATTATTGGCCAGCCGGATATTGTCATTGATAAATAGGCCACGTATCCCGCGTAATAAGTACGGGTTTCCAGGTGAGTTATAATCCGCCTCGATACTTTTATAGGTAAATTTAAAATAGTTGTTAAAATAATTTAGATACGTATCAAACTGCATGGCAAGGTTTGGAAAAGGCGCCAGGCCTTGTGAGATTGTTAAAAAACCAGTCGATTCTAGCAGGTTTACAAAAGGTTCTACTTGTGAAACCTGGCTATCGGATAGATCAAGCTGTGAGGCCAACGAATCAAAATCTACTTTATCCCCGGCATTTTTATTGGCTATACTGGCTTGGACGCTTCCTGCAAAACGGATCCGGTTATTATCGAAATTTAAACGCAGGGTCGTACCTAATACGAGCGACTCTGTGGGATTGGCACGCACGCTTACGGTTGTGTCTCCCTTTGTGGCTGTTTTAAATATTTTTGTGGCGGCAATGGAGTTCGGGTCTTCTTTACCATTGATCAGGTTTAGGCCCCAACTGACATATTTACCAAAATTAAAAACAGGACGTATGGATAAAAATGTTTCTTTATATGTTCCCGTAATAACCCGGAAATTATCGCCTGTATCACCTGCAACTACTTTTCCTTCTACTGCATTTGCTGTTTGGCCGCTTGAAACATCTAAATCAAACCAAGGGCTGTTTAAGCCTACGCCGAAGCCCAAAATACGTCTGTTCCAAAATGTAAGCGGGTCATAATCGCCGGTTAAATCACCACCTTTTAGATAAAGCCGTGTGCGGGAGCTAAAATTATAAGCCACAAAAGCACCAAATCGATTTGCATTTTGGTTACTATAACCACCGGTTGAGCTGCCTGTTGCTTTAAGACGAAAATCCCAATCTTCCAGGGTTGCATCCCAAGTTACTCCTGTACGGAAAAAGTTACTGGAACGGTCAGAAATATTTTGGTAGCGGTTATCGAGATAGAGATTTGTTTTTTGTTTAAAGCCGGCCTCTTCACTGCCACCGGATGTAATCCTGAAATTCCACTCCTTCTTACTTAAGAGGTTGCCACTTGGGTCAAAAATTTTAAACTCGGCATTGTGGCTGCCTGTACGAATAGTATTTGGCGTGAAAAAATAAAGATTGTCATCATGCTCAAGTAACGTGGATACATCGATCCCGTCAATAAGTAAACGGCTCCGGGCATGGTCAATATCTGCATTTTGGTTGGGTATTGAGACGGCTATTAAAAATTCATCTTGCGGAATAACCTCATTGGGTTCCGGGCTTAATATAATAACTTCTTCCGCACTTTGATATGTATTGGCCGTGTAGTTTGAGGCAACAAGTTCAAAAGCAAGCGGGCTCTGTTGGGGATTAAATTCCGGATAGGTGAAAATTTCTCCATTAAGCGATTGCATTGCAAAATAATACTCTATCTTTCCTGCGGGGAGTTTAGATGTTGGTACATCAGAAAAAAGGGTATAGCCTTGTTCTTTTAGAGGTTGAGAGCGAAAATCTGCTGCACCCTTAGGGCGATAGAACAGTCTGCCTTCGTATAAATTAGCGTCACTGTTAAGCAGGTTTAACTCAAAATGTGCTTTCTCACCCTTTACGACAGGCTCAAGCTCTGTGTGGATTATGGTCGCATTAAATGCAAAGCTAAATTGCAATGCAACAAAAGTAATCATAATACTATATAAACTGCGTTTGCCCATCATAAACTCCTAAGGAATATAACTTTTTACAAGACTATATGATCACAAGATTTATTTAGTTGGATAAAAGTCCCCGTGGTTTTGATGAATAAAATGCAACGCCCGGGGACAAAGTGTGTGATCGAAAGAATAACTCTATTATTTATAATAATTATGCAAAGAGATGTGTGACAATTGTATCTTATTTTGATTTAAATTTTAAGATTTTTTTATTGCCCGATTCATCTTGAAACTCAAATTCAAATTCATCTATTTCATCACCATTGTCATCGTCTGGTTTTTCACCAACTTTTGTTTTTCGGACAATTGGTTTACTGTTTTTAGATGTAACCTGGCCTGTTTCGCCCGCTCTTAACAAAGCAGAGCCTGCATCATTGCTGAGCTCAACGACACCTTCTTCACCAAAATAAGTTGTGCCGCCTTTAAATTTTTGGATCGTCCAAAAGGCCGTCCCTTTTACCGACGCAACAGAGGTGGGCGTTGTAATCCTGAAAGAACTTTTTTGTTTTGTAATTCTGGAAAATATTGAACCGACCTCAACAAATATATTTTTTGTAACAGAATTTTTTTCTTTTTTGGTGTTAATCGTCAATGTAGAATTTGGGCGTACACGAACAAGGCTGTTGTCATCAATAAATTTTAAGGCCAAACGCCCCTTTTTACCGGTGGTGATTTTATCGCCATTGATTAGCCGTGTGCCTCGTTTTGCTTTTATCGACTTACCGGTTTTTGCGTTTTTTATTGTTATTTTGCCCTTGGCCTTTATGATAATTGCAGTCGGGTTTACCGCAAAAAGGGAACTTGAAATGAACAGTACCAAGGCGATTGATAGAATGTATTTTAAGTTTTTCATTGAAATCTCCTAATTGCTGCTTCTAATAAGTAAATCATAAATTTGGCGTTCCTGGTCGCGGTATTTCTCAATAAATTGATAGAGCTCCTGTGTGGAAATAGTCGAGCCGTTTATCCGCATAGATGAGATGGCGAAACCATCGAGGTCGCGTATTACAGCCTCCGCATTGTCACCTAATAATTGCCGTAATAATTGTTCCAACTCTTGCTTGGCCATATTTTCAACACCTTGTGCCTTGGATGGGTCCATAAGTGTAAATTCCCATGGCTCACTGTTAATCACATTTTCACCGGATGATGTATTTATAAAAGAACGTACCATCCATACATAAGTCTTGCCATATTCCAAAGGCAAGGCGTCAATATCAGGATATTGAATGGATAAAGCGCCATTTATTTCCTCCCGATTGTCAGACCAGATTGGTTCCGAATTGAGAATATCTTCCACGGAAGAAAACTCGCTCTCTTTTTTAAAGACCAAAACTTCATAATCACCGCTGTTTCCGTTCCATTGCAATATGGGTTGCTCAGAATAAACATCGTAGGAAAACCCGGAATTGAGCAGTACGCCCGGTGTGATCAGATTAATAAGGGTTGGGTTGGAGACTACTATATTAATATCTGCACTTGTGTTTGTTGTGTAATCGGTTGGCTGGTTGGAGACGGGATCGATATATGTATATGTCATCCTACTTGTTAAAGTATACAGGCCTACAGGGATTTGACTGCTTGCCAGTATCTTGTCCTGAAGATCACTTGCTGTATCTTCCAACTTACTTTCGGAAATACTAATGTTTGAGACACCGTCGAAGCTAAACGATTCGTTTGCAAGCTCCTTATTGCTGATTGTCCATGTGTGAGGCGTTTCTGAAGCTGGGATATCAAACTTATTGGTAATTATTGTGGCAAGAACTTCCGCATTATTT
This sequence comes from Calditrichota bacterium, assembly GCA_024277115.1. GTDB lineage: Bacteria > Calditrichota > Calditrichia > Calditrichales > J004 > JABFGF01. Next base: position 6,649 of record JAJRVW010000082.1, on the reverse strand, counting down.
TGAATAAGTGTAATTGTAAAAGTAGCTTCTCTTACTTCGCCCTTCTCCTTAGTCAAAATAATATCAAATAAGTCTTCTACCGCGCCTACCTGAAGGAAATCAAAATCAGCTATAAATATAGACTGATAACTGGCAATCCCATTATCATCTAATCGTAAAGTGACCGGGTCTTGTGCAAAAATCTGTGTTGAAAATATGATCAACACAAGAATAAATTTCTTTAAATACTTGGTTTGATTCATGTTGTATCTCCTTTTATTGTTTAGTCAAAGAGAGAATCGTCTTTTTTACGTGCTTATAAAATGACTGCTGTCACAGGGCAGGCAATTTGTGATTTCCATCGATTATACACTTCGTCCGATTAGAAATCAATACAATTTCGATTCAATATTTTGATAAAGCCAATTATGCATATTTGCAAACGAACTGCTTAATTGTTTTAATTATGTGAAGTAATTTTTTGTTGGTAAGAGCACACTTCCGCTCATGAAAAATGTTTTAACAAAAATATTTCCTGAATATGTAACTTAATTGCTACTTCTTTTTATTTCCAGATATTATTGAAAGGCTGAAGGTTTATATCGGAAAATATTTACACGACAAAAGAATTTATTTATTTGATTTTCTTTTATAAAAAGTGTTTAAACACAATTATCAGGTTTATTTAGCTGAACTGTCGGATTTATTTTTTTGGGAGATGTAGTTATAAAACACTTTTGTATAGAGCAAGGCAGAAACCACAATGGCGGCGATTGCCAGGTAAATTGTGTATCCGAAGAAAGGATGCCAGCCCGCAATAAAACTAAAAATAGCAAGGGCAATAAAACTAACACTAATTTTCCCCGGCCAGTTTGATGATATTATCAGCTTACTTTTGTCGTAAATCAGGGTGGCGCCAATCACGATAAACAGGTCCCTCAAAACAATAAAAAGTGTCAGCCAAAGTGGAAAACCCTGATAGTAATAGAGGGCAATTACCAACCCGCCGATTAAAATTTTATCCGCAACCGGGTCAAGAATTTTGCCCATATCGCTTACCTGGTTCAGCTTGCGGGCAAAAAAACCATCGGCCCAATCTGTAAACATGCCAACAATAGTCAAGGCGATAAGCCAATCGTTACGGTTGATGGCAATAAAATAGACGGCCGGTACAACAAAGATTATCCTGACAAAACTAAGAAAATTGGAAAAGGTCAGGTTTTTTTTTGAGATTAGTTCCATGTAATCAAAAAGGGTAATAGCGCCAGTGGTTGATTTTGAAATTTTGAAATAAATGTGTATTTAGTCTGCGAAAAAATCTTTTTATATGATGATTGCATCGATACCATGCTGTAAAGTTCTGTAAAAAAATCTTTTTCCTTGGGATAATAACTTAAACGTACAGATTCTTCTTCGGCAATATGGGCCATTTTTTTAGCCAAAACAAGCGCGTCATAAAATAAGCCGGTCGAGTCGGCCAGCCCGTTTTTATAACCTTCCAAACCACTCCATACACGCCCCTGCGAAAGCGCGTGTGTTTCATCATAGCTAAGCCCGCGGCTCTCGGCCACTTTAGATACAAAATCCGTATAAAATTCTCCGATAAGGTTTTGCATAACTCCCCGCTCCGATTTACTCCAAAGCGAATTTGTAGAAAAAAGGGCTGCATTTTTCCCCCGGCTAATTCGTTCGGTATTAAGCCCCAGTTTTTCATATAATCCCGCTGTGCTGAACTTGCCACCAAATATCCCGATTGAACCGATTAAGCCCATCGGGCTGCTTAAAATAGTATCCGCGCCCATGGCGATATAATAACCGCCGGATGCGCCATAATCAGAGATCGAGGCGATCACCGGTTTCTCTTTGGCGGCATCTTTTACGGCTTTCCAAATTATATCGGAGGCAATGGCCGAGCCACCCGGACTGTCGACCCTGATGATGATTGCTTTTGTTGAACGGGATTGTGCCGCAGATTTTATGTTTCGTACAATTGTGCTGGCGCCGGCTAATTTTCCTAAAAGGGGATCGTCAACATCATTGCCACTGGCAATTGTACCGGAAATATGTATGACCGCAATTTTAGGGCCGGTACGGAGTCCGAGCGAGCTAACAGGGATGGAGGCGTAGTCATGTCCGCTAATTTTTGTCGGCGATTCGTTATTAATATTAAGTAATTCAACGATCTCATCCTGGTAAAAGGTGCCGTCAATAAGCTGGCTTGCCAAGGCCGATTGCCCTGTAAAGCCACTTTTGTCGTTTATAAGCTTTTCAACTTCTGTTTCAGAAAGATGCCTTTTTTCAGAAATGTTTTCGATAATAAAGCCGTAAAACTGGTCTAAAAGATTATTTAATACCAGGCTGTGAGGCGCTGACATTTTATCACGTGTGTATGTATCGGGCGCATTTTTATATTGGCCCACATGCACAAAATCGGCTTCAATGCCAACTTTATCAAACAGCCCTTTATAAAAAGTGACTTCGCTGCCAACACCGGTTAGGAATAAATTGGCGCTTTTGGGCATAAATACAGAATCGCAGGCAATGGCCACGAGGTATTCGCGGGTCATGCCAAACTCAAGGTAGGCATAAATCTTTTTTCCACTTTTTTTGTACACATCAATCAGGTTTTGCAGCTCTTCGATTTTTGCATAGCCGGCCTGTAAAAATCCCAGATTTAAAATAATACCATTTATCCGGTCGTCTACCGCAGCCTTTTCCAGGTTATCCCTAATTTTTTTTAGGTCAAGTCTGCCCCCGCCTGTCAACTCTTCAAAAGGGTCGGGCGCAATATATTCCGGCAGGCTGCCTCCGATATTCATCTGAAGGTAAGAATTGTCATCTACAATGGGCTCACTATCAGCCAGGGAGCTGATCACTAAAAAGAGGAACAGGAACAGGATGATGAACCCTGACAAAAGTACCAGCAAATATTTAAAAAATGATTTCATAATTTATTTCTTTCATTGTCCCACTTTGTTTACCAGGAAAAAGATTGGAACAAGGGATCGGTTAAAGGGCAATCAGTACACCCGCAATCGTTGCTGTCATCATTGTGGCGATGGAACCACCTAAAATAGCTTTCATCCCAAACTTGGCAATATCCGATTTACGCCGTGGAGCGATGCCGCCGATACCGCCAATTTGGATGGCGATGGATGAAAAATTTGCAAAACCGCACAGGGCATAGGTCGATATTATGATTGCCTTTGGGCTTAATACACCGGTAGGCGCTAATTGTGAAAGCTGTAAATAGGCCACAAATTCGTTCAATGTAACTTTAATCCCGATGAGCGAGCCTACTTTTAGGGCATCGTCCCACGGAACGCCAATTATCCAGGCGATGGGACTAAGTACATAGCCCAAAATTATCTCAAGGGTTACAGGATCACCTGTGGCAGTGGTAAGGCCAAACCAACCCGTAAGCACACCGGATAAAATAAAATTAACCATGGCAATTAATGCAATAAAGGCCAAAAGCATCCCGGCGACATTTAGGGCCAAGCTTAAACCATCGGCTGCACCGGTTGCGGCAGCTTCAATAACATTGGATGCATTTTTTTCTACATCGATTTTTACGTCGCCCATGGTTTTCGATTCTTCCCGTTCGGGCACAAGGATTTTTGCTATTACAATCGTTGCCGGCGCTGCCATAATGCTGGCAGACAGGAGGTGTTTGGCATAATACAATTGCAGGGCTGGATCGGTTCCGCCTAATAATCCGACATAAGCGGCTAGTACGCCACCGGCAATAGTGGCCATCCCGCCAACCATCATGGTAAACAGCTCCGATTTTGTCATGGGGTCGATATAAGGCCGTACGACCAATGGCGCTTCGGTTTGCCCGATAAAAACATTGGCGGCAACAGAGATTGATTCCGCCCCGCTAATTTTTAGTAGCTTGGCCATCACCCAGGCCATGGCCTGAACAATTTTTTGCATAATACCCAGATGGTAGAGCACGGACATCAAGGCCGAGAAGAAAATAATTGTAGGCAAAACCTGAAAAGCAAAAAGAAAACCGTTGCCCATATTTTGCATGCTTTCCGGAAAAACTTTATCAAATACGCCCTGGCTGGCCAATGGCCCAAAAATAAAAGCAGAGCCTTCGTTGGTGAAGGAAATAATCTGGACAAAAATCTTGCCGATAAAACCAAAAACTACCGAACCCCAAGGCACAATAATTACAAAGATTGCAAAGAAAATTTGCATACCTAAACCAATTGAGACCTGCTTCCAATTGATGGCCTGTTTGTTGTTAGAAAATACAAAAGCAATGCCTATAAGCACGGCAAGGCCGGTAAATCCAAAAGCAATATCAGCAATCATTTTTTCTCCTTAATGTTAATTGGCGGTTCGAAACAATTTCGGCAACGGGCTTCATAAAATTCTCCTGCGCCCACTACAACTTTATCTTTTTGCTGTGTTGTTCTTTGTGTGTGGTTTGCCGGGTTGCCACAAATTACGCAGATGGCGTGTGTTTTTGTAATATACTCGGCAATGGCCAAAAGTTCGGGGATTGGCTCAAAGGGAACTCCGCGGTAATCCTGGTCCAGCCCGGCAACGATTACCCTTTTGCCCATGTTGGCCAAGGTTTGGCAAACTTTTACGAGTGATTTATCAAAAAACTGGGCCTCATCGATACCCACAACCTGTGCTTCGAGAGCATAGGTTAAAATCTGCTTTGGTTTTGAAATAGGCCGGGATGGGATTTTTTGCATATCGTGCGAAACCACTTCCATCTCGCTAAACCGTGTATCTATTTTGGGTTTGAATAATTCGGTTTTTTGCCGGGCTATGACAGCGCGTCGCATTCGGCGGATCAGTTCTTCGGTTTTACCGCTAAACATACTTCCGCAGATTACTTCAATCCAGCCGGTATGCTGTTTTAAAACATTCATTGAACAGTATTAATTCCTTTTAAGGTTCTAATTGGCGTTTAATAGGTCTTTTATTTTTGTTGTGAGAATATCGATGGCCACAAAGTTTTTACCACCTCGGGGAATAATAAGATCGGCATAACGTTTGGATGGCTCGATAAATTGGAAATACATGGGGCGGACAGTTTCCATATATTGTCTGATAATTGAGGGGACATCCCTGCCACGCTCTGCAATATCGCGTTCCAGGCGGCGTATAAAACAAATGTCGGGCATGGTATCTACAAAAACCTGGATATCCATCAAGTCCCTTAAGGCCGGCTCATTTAAAATTAAGATACCTTATAGTATTATAACCCGGTGTGGTCCGACCGTTTTAGTATCGGGTAACCGGCTATGCGTTTTATAATCGTAGATGGGGTGAGAAATACTTTTGCCGTCTAAAAGTTGTTTTAAATGTTCGGCCAGCAGTTGATGGTCAAACGCTTCGGGGTGGTCAAAATTTTTACCTGTGCGTTTATCAAAGGGGATATGTGTTAAATCTTTATAGTATGAATCTTCCTGGATCATGGTTACACGCGATGATCCGATGCTCTTCATTATGGTGTTGGCAATTAAAGTTTTCCCGGAACCGGAAGCGCCGGAAATGCCAATTAAGATACCTTTTTTCATTTTTTATTTAGTTGGGATTCTTCAAATGCAACGGGTAATAAGTCTCGTAGTTTGTATGTTTTTGATTCTTTTCCATCTGTCAGGATCACTTCCAAGTCGGGTGCATAATCAAAAAGAAGTTGTCTGCAAGCGCCGCATGGTGGGCAAAAATCTGTACGCTCTGCGTATATGGCTATGGTGGAAAACTTTGTATGTCCTTCCGATAATGCCTTAACCAATGCTACACGCTCAGCACAGATGGTTAAACTGTAGGAGCTGCTCTCAATATTGCATCCCGTAAACACCTTATTGTCTTCAGTTTGTAGTGCAGCCCCCACACGAAAATTAGAATAACGTGCCTGGGCGTTTTTTAATGATAGCTTTGCATCTTCTATAAGCTTTGAATTATTGTCTTTCACAAGCGCCAATCGTTATTAATTGTACTAAAAGGGTAGATCGTCTTCTTCTTCTGCCGCAGGTTCTGGTGGCGGTGGCGGCGTACTGTTTTGGGTAGGTTGCGAAGTACTTTCCGGTGCTGCGGAGTAGTCTACATCGCCTTTCGGCCCAACCATTTGAAGATCAAGCACAACGATTTCCGTTTTATATTTTTTTTGTCCCTGCTGGTCTTCCCAGCTACTTGTCTGTAAACGTCCTTCTATATAGACCTCACGCCCTTTTTTTAAGTACTCACCTGCAATTTCGGCTTTTTTCCGAAGGCGACAAGGTTGTGCCACTCGGTCTTGTCAACCCACTCATCATTTACTTTTTGGCTGTGATTTGTTGCCATTGAAAAGGATGCAATTGCCGTACCACTTGGCGCATAACGCATTTCCGGGTCTTTACCTAAACGTCCTAGCAAAATGACTTTATTAACTCCACGAGACATGGTGAATTCCTCCTAATTTAGGTTGGGGTAAAAAAAAACCTCGGACTTAAACAGTCGAGGTTTTAAAAATACACAAATTTATTTTAAATACAAAACGTATTACCAGGAATTACTCCCACCACCGTCTCTTTTCTTGCGGTATTCAGATGGAGGAATAGGTGGGGGAACCGGGTTCACCAATGCATAAACACTTTTTTTGTTAGAGCTGTTCGTAGTTGCGGCGGTATTGATAACGGCAAGTACGATCGATAAAGTA